>JAGCLZ010000107.1 GCA_017646685.1 Bacteroidales bacterium
GAACTAATGCTTCGCGACAAAGGACAAAAGTCGTAAGGCAAAAGATGGCTTTAGACTTATGGCATTAGTCTTTCGACCTTAATCCTTAAACAAAAAAAACGACTGTTGACCGTAGTCTGTTGTCCTTAAAAAGTCTCGTTGACTTGTAGTCTTTGAAAAAAAATCACAAAAACATTGTCATGAAAACAGGTAGGTAAAGGAGGGCAGGACTAGAGATAGTGTGTAAGTCTTTGGTATAGATAAGGCAACTCTCACCTATGCGAGATGAGTATTTGGATAGAAAAGCATCAAGTGAAGCATGGGTTTTATAAGCCGACGACTTCACTTCGATAGGCATAATCTTATTGGCACGGGATAGTATAAAGTCAATTTCGTAGTTGTGCTTACCGGTAGCGGTGGGCCAAGTATGATAAAAGAGCTTGTTGCCCGAAGCCACAAGCATTTGTGCCACTAGGTTTTCATAAACATAACCAAGGTCGGCCGAAAGTTTGTCAGAAAGGAGCTTTTGATAAATAATATTGTCGGTTACGCTTTTGTCCCAAAAAGCAAGGGTAACGAAAAGACCAGTGTCGGCAAGATACATTTTATATTGATTGTAGTCGGTATGCATAGGCATTCCCACATTTGGGTCGTCGGCATGATGGGAGAAGTTTACAGTAAGGCTGTCTTCCAAATCTTTTAGCAGTTCGGCCATGGTGTTTCGGTTTTCACTACGTCCCAAAACGCTTGTACTTTGATATCGCGAAGCATTCTTTGCAAGCTGAGAAGGAATGGCACTGAACATTTTAGATGCCTTACCCGATGGATCTATTTTGCGAAAATCATCAATGTAGAGTTCTATAATTTCACGTTTTACATTGTCGACATCTACAAGGTTATTTGTTTTCAGAAAAGTGTCTACAGCTTGAGGCATTCCACCTACGAGCATATACAAACGTAAATCTCGCAACAGCTTTCGGCACACACCATCGCCCAAAGAACAACGAGTTTCGAAAACCGATTGAAGGAGAGGAATAGTAGCTTCATCGCCCAAAGCCCAACGGAACTCTTCGTAATCCATAGGGTACATAGTAAGTCGTGTTTCTTCGCTTGGAATGACAATACTTTGTACATTTTTTTTGATAGAGAGTAACGAACCTGTTTCGATATAGTCGTAGCGATGATCTTTGACAAGATATTTGATAGCTTGGCGAGCTTCGGGACATTTTTGTATTTCGTCGAAGATAATAACCGATTGGCGTTCGTAGAGTTTGGTACCATAGATGAATTGCAAACGCATAAAGAAATCGTCTCTATTAGAAATATTTCGGACAGCCTCCCACAAAGCCTCGGGTGCATCGGCAAAATCGACAATGATATGGCTTTTATATTCGTTGCGAGCAAACTCTTGTGCTATGGTAGATTTGCCCACACGTCGAGGTCCTTTGATTAGCAATGCTGTCTGTCCTTCTTTTGTTTGCTTCCATTGAAGCATGGTGTTATAAATTTTTCTTTTGAATACCAAAGTGTTATCACTCATTTTGCTATCATTTTATTTGAGAATTAGAATTGCAAAGATACGCCTTTTTCTTGGAATCTCAGAATTTATTTCTCTATTTATGTATGAAATCTCATAATTTTACCAAGTAAAACAGTGTAAAATCTCAAGATTATTGAAACTTCGCCGGATTATGGCGGAACTTCGGAGTTTGGGCTTCGCCGGACAAAAGACATGGGATGGGCTTCGCTGGGGCTACGCCAGACAACAAGACAACTAGTCAACAAGACAACTAGTGGAGGCTTCGCTGACAACGGACAACAGACAACGGACAACGGAACTTGGGCTTTGCTGCACTTCGCCAGACGACTACGTCGACTTGTACTCTATAAAAAAACAATCAAAAAAACAAAAAGAAACCACTCGTAGTCTAGTAGTCTCGTTGACTTGTAGTCTTTGAAAAAAAGACCGTAGTCGGTAGTCTGTTGTCCGTTGTCAAAAAAACACCTTTCGTCCTTTGACTTTAGACCTTCGACAGAAATCACTCGTAGTCTTGTGGACTTGTTGACTTGTAGTCTTTAAAAAAGCTTTGAGTTCTGAGCAATGAGCATTTGGGCTATCGCCCGTCCGTTGTTTGTAGTCCAAAGACTGTTGTCTTATTAGAAAAATAATCAAAATACAATAATATAATGAAACGTATATATCTATGCCTTGCCCACATGAGTGGCAACGAGCAGAAATTTATACAGGAGGCATTTGATACCAATTGGGTGGTGCCTCTTGGTCCTAATGTTAATGGCTTTGAAGCCGATTTGGAAGCCTTCGTTGGCGAGGGCAAGAAGGTGGTGGCACTCAGTGCCGGTACTGCCGCCATACATTTGGCGTTGCTGGCGTGTGGCGTTGGCCTCGGCGATGAGGTGCTGGTACAATCATTTACCTTCTGTGCGTCGAGTCACCCTATCACTTACCTTGGTGCCACTCCGGTGTTTGTAGATTCGGAACGTGATACATGGAATATGGATCCTGCATTGCTGGAGGAAGCTATAAAAGACCGCATAGCCAAGACGGGCAAGAAACCCAAAGCTATAGTGCCTGTGGCACTGTATGGTATGCCATACAAGATAGAAGAGATAATGGAGATAGCCAATCGCTACGATATACCTGTTATAGAAGATGCTGCCGAAGGCTTCGGCTCTAAGTACAAAGGGCAGATGTTGGGAACATTTGGAAGATATGGAGTGCTGTCGTTCAACGGCAACAAGATGATAACCACTTCGGGCGGTGGTGCCCTTATATGCCAAGACGATGCTGCTAAGCAGGAGATAATGTTCTATGCCACACAGGCACGCGAGGCTTATCCGTACTACCAGCACGAGACGATAGGCTACAACTACCGCATGAGTAATATATGTGCCGGCATAGGTCGCGGACAGATGACGGTAGCAGACGAGCATATCAGGCATCATCAGCATGTTTGCGAACTATACAAAGAGTTGCTGAAAGATGTGGAAGGCATTACGTTGCAACAAAATCCCTCGCCGGACTACGACAGCAACTACTGGCTGAACACCATATTGATAGACCCAAGTGTGAAGGTGAAAGGCGAAGAGAATGCTTATGGCGAAACGGTGCAAGGTGCAGTAGGCGGTGCCGGTAATGTATTGCACGGTGGTGCTTCGGCTCATACAGACTGCGAACCAAACACAAACATAGAGGCTTTGCGTATCTACTTGGATCAAGCAGGTATAGAAGCCCGTCCGCTATGGAAGCCTATGCACAAACAGCCGGTATACAAAAACAACCCTGCCTATCTGAACGGCGTAAGCGAAGAGCTGTTTAAGAAAGGCATGTGCTTGCCCAGCGGTCCATACGTAACCGACGATGATGTACGCTACATAGTAGAAAAGATAAAAGAGGCATTGCTTTAGGCTTCGCTTTGCTTCGCCGGCAACGAACTACGGACAACAGACAACGGAGGGCGGTAGCCAGACTACAAAACCTTCTCTTGAGTGCAATACTTGAGGGGAGGTTTTTTGTTTTTATGTGGCTTTGCTTCGCCGACAACGGACAACAGACTACAGACAACGGATGGGCTTCGCAAGCGCTACGCCGGACAAAGGACTTGGGACTAAAGACTAAAGGAATCGGACTTTCGTCCTTTGACTTTTGACATTCGACAAAAAAAATCCGTAGTCTGTTGACCGTGGTCCTAAAAAATCCTTTAGACTTATGATATTAGCCTTTCGACATTAAACATTAACCCTTAAACCAAACCACTCGTAGTCTCGTAGTCTCGTTGACTTGTAGTCTTAAAGTAAGTAGGTAGTCCTAAAGCATCCATCGCCAACATGGTATTACTATGATTTCCTTTCCATCGGGCAATGAAATCGTTTCAGTTTCTGTCAACGTCAGTATTATACCGGAGTTTAACCCAAAAGCATCCATAGCAGTTTGCAAGCCTTTCAGTTCTCGACTGCGAGTAGGTTCGGACTCCATAGATGCCGTGACTTGCATAACTTGTTTGACAGTATTTCCTTCTCTAACAACGAAATCACATTCAGCACCATCGTTGTAATAAAATACATTTCCACCCCTTCTCAACAATTCCACAGCTACTACATTTTCCAGCCAACGACCAATATTTTTGCTCATATTAAATCCTATTTGAGATGCTAATGCGTTGTCTATAAAATAAATTTTCTTAGGACTACGCAATTGAACACCTACTTTTGGACTGTATTTGCAAAACTGAGAAATCAGATATGTCTGCTCTATATTATCTATCCACGAAGCTATGGTGTCGGAACTTGATATGCCTATATTTTTTGCTACAGAATTGTAGGTACACAGATTGGTAGCATTGCTAGCCAAGTAGAAAAGCATTTCGCGCAATTGACGTTCTGATGAGATTCTATTTCGGACAATGACATCGCGAAAAACTATATCGGAATAGATGGATTTTAAATAATTCTCGCTGCCATTATTCAAATACTGAGGAAAGCCACCTTTGACAAGATAATCTTGAAAAGATGAAGATAATAGAGCTTTACCCTTTGTTGTAAAAAAATCTTTACGACTAAAATCGACACCAAGAAACTCCAGATATTCAGCAAATGAGAACGGATACAGTTCATGAGTAACATGTCGCCCTGTGAGTAATGTGCCCATTTCTTTACTTAAAAGATGAGCATTGCTACCGGTAACAAATACTTTATTGCCAGAGGAATACAGTCGGCTTACAAATCGTTCCCAACCATCTATATTTTGAATTTCATCGAAATAGTAGGTATGTTGTTCTCCAAATTCTTCATGAAATAACTCGTCTAGCTTTTGAAAGTCTTCTACTGTAAACGACAACAACCTTTCATCATCGAAGTTTATATAATAATCCCGTTCGCTACGAGAGGATTGTATTTGACGTAAAAGAACAGACTTACCACAGCGACGTACACCCGTAATAACAAGAACTTCGGCACAATTTAATAATTTCGAATCTATTTTTCGAGCAATTACATCGTGTAGTTTATATTCTTTTTGCTCGTAAATTATCTGTAAAAGAGCATCTTTCGTTATCATAATACTTGTGTTTTGTTTGGCAAATATACGAATAATTTCCCAACAGTAGTTGGAAAATAATAAAAAACTTCCTATTGCTATTGGGAAGTTTTATTAATAATACTAGAGCTACACAAGGCTTCGCTGACGCTTCGCCGGACAACAGACAACGGACAACAGAACTTAGGCTTCGCTGCGCTCCGCCAGACGACTACGTCGACTTGTAGTCTATAAAAAATAGTCTAAAAAAAGTAATCAAAAAAAACAAAAAGAAAGCACTCGTAGTCTAGTAGTCTCGTTGACTTATAGTCCTAAAAAAACTCCGTGATTCCGATTCTCCGTGACTCCGTAGTTCCACGAAGCTCGTAGTCTAGTAGTCTCGTTGACTTGTAGTCTTAAAGAAAGTCCGTAGTTTGTTGTCCGTTGTCTGTAGTCCTTAAAGAAATAAGAAAAAGTCCGTGATTCCGATTCTCCGTGGATCCGTAGTTCCGCGAAGCTAGTGGTCTCGCAGACTTGTAGTCTTAAAGAAAGTTCGTAGTCCTATTTTTTGCAGTGGGTTTTAGGCTGATTTTGATGCTTTGAAATTTCCTTGGGAGAGAGATTTGTTTGGATCGGGATGGAGGTGGAACGGAGTCGTGATGTATTTTGGAGAGTATGGCGAGGGTAATTTTGACCTTAGGAATAACTATGAATTTCTGTATGTATAGTGTAGTAACATATTTTTGCTTGTACGTTATGAAAAAAAAATGTATCTTTGCAATCGATTTTAGATGAAGAAATTATTAAAATAGAAATATAAATATTTGACAATGAGAAAAGTAATTATCGCTTTGTTGGGGCTTATATTTTGTGTGTCGGTGTATGCAATTCCGGCCGATAGTACCCCAAGAACAATAAAATTGAAGGATGGTCGCATGCTTACTATCAGTTTGCGAGGCGACGAACATTTATCGTGGGCAAAGTCGTTGGATGGATACACTTTGTTGCAATCCGAAAAAGGGGAGTGGGTATATGCCCGTTTGGATAGTGAAGGAAATATGGTTGCATCGGATATTGCGGCTGCCGACCCTGCCTATCGTACAAATAAAGAAAATAAGGCTTTGGCCAAGATTTCGAAAAATTTGAAGTTTTCAGAAACACAATTGTTGGCTCGTTATCAAGCAAAGTCGGGACGAATGGCTACAAAATCGACATTCCCTTTGAGCGGTTCGCCAAAGTTGTTGGTAATATTGGTTGATTTTTCGGATAGAGTTTTTTCTACCACATATAGTTATTGGGATACAATAGCAAGTTATCCTGGGGCAACAGCCGGTGGAGCAACAGGTTCGTTGCGCGACTATTATTATGACAACTCGTTGGGAGCTTTGGATTTGGATGTTACAGTGGTAGGTCCTTGCCGTATGCCCCAAGCGTTGTCCTATTATGGCCGCCAAACATCATACGGACATGATGCCAATGTTCAACGATTGGTAATGGATGCTATAAACTATGTAGATACAGCATATAACATAGATTTTTCTGAATACGATAACGACAATAACGATACGTTGGATAATGTTCATATCATTTTTGCCGGTATACCACAGTCAACATCGGGTGAGGCTGATGCAATATGGCCACACAAGTCTATTTTGTATCAATACAATGTGGTGAAAGATGGAATAAAGGTTCATACTTATTCATGCTCGGGCGAAAAGAAAAATAGTCTTATTGCCGATGGTATAGGAGCAATGTGTCACGAGTTTGGTCATGTTTTGGGATTGCCAGATTTTTATGATACCGACGGAGCTAGTGCTACTGGTGAAGGCGTTGGATTGGGCGATTTTAGTTTGATGCATGGTGGTTGTTACAACAACGATAGCCGTACACCTTCGGGCCTATGTGCTGTGGAACGTGAAATATTGGATTGGCATACCCATACCGAATTGGTAGAGCCTGCACAGATAGTGATGGGCAATTTGGCAGATAGCAATGTGTCGTACAAATTGACTTCGGCCAATGAGAAAGAATACTATATATTGGAAAATAGACAAAAGACAGGTTGGGATACATACCTTCCTGCTGAGGGAATGCTTATATACCACGTAGATAAAAACGTTGGAGGATGGAGATTGACAGGAAATAACTCAAATACATTAAACTGCAATCCTCTTCACCAAGGATGTTATATAGTTTCGGCTAATGGCGATTCATCTAACTACAATGCTTCAACATCCTATCCGACAATGACGAATAATCGTTTCTCTAATCGTTCTGTTCCTGCATCGTGGAGTTGGTATGATGCTATGGGTGGCTACACCGGAACATCGATGATAGTGAAACCTATCACTGAAATTACAGTTGTAGATACAGTATTTATACAATTTAAATATATGTTGTTGGATACATTCCCAACATTGGCAATGTTGTCGGCAACAGGTGTTACATCGTCGGCTGCTACTCTTACAGCCAATGTTATAGACACACAACGTGTAAATGTTACTTCGCGTGGTGTATGTTGGGGAACAACACCGGAACCTGTTTTGGGAGAAGGTAACTATATAGCCGATACATTGATAGGAGAGGGTGAATACTCTGTTAGAGTTAGCGGTTTGCAAAGAGGAACACAATATTATGCAAGAGCATACGCAATAAATCCTTATTGTACTACATATTCAACTACAGTAATAGAATTTACAACATTGACAGGTGCTCCTATTCTGACTTCGCGTTCGACCAATAATGTTACAGTAAATTCGGCTACTTTGAGAGGTCGTATAGAAGATTCGGTTGATGCACCCGTTACCCGTTACGGATTCATGGTGTCGATGAATCAGGCTTTTGATACAGTAAATCAGCCTTTGGCAATTTATGAAGCAAGTAATATAGATAACACAAATAATTTTACCTATGCATTGACTGATTTGACAGAATACACTACATATTATGTGCGTGCTTTTGCTGAAAATTCATACGGAATAGGTATGGGTAGTACAATTAGTTTCACTACAGATTTTGAGCCTATAGAAAATAATGAAATATCGGGTGCTCAAGCTTATTGCGGTTTGGAAAATCGTCAACCGGTGGAAGTTGAAGCATTGATGGGTAGCGAACCTTCAGGAAGAACAGCTCCTTACACTTATTTGTGGCAATATAAAACTTTGACAACATCGTGGGCTGATGCTACGGGTACAAACAATGAGATGAATTATGCTCCAGGAACTTTGTCGGATAGCACATATTTCCGTAGAATAGTTTTTGCTACAGGTATTTACGATACAAGCAACACAGTGTTGATTGCTGTAAATTATTCGCATGGTGGTAACATATCGTTTACTTCTGATACTGTAAATGTAAATGAAAAAATAGGTCGTTTGAGAATTCAAAATAACAAAGGTGAAGTTGTACAATGGGAACGTAAGCACGAAGATAACGAATGGGTTGTTATTGCCGGTTCATCGTCGTCGATATTTGATACATTAAGACAAGCAGGTAATTACACCTATCGTGTAAAGGTTCAGTTTGGTGATTGTTTGCCTGTTTACTCTGCCGAAAAACGTATTTATGCCAAAGGTGAAGTATCTATTTTGACTGCTGAAAATGATATGGAAGTGTCGTTTGTTCCCAATCCATCAACCGGTATATTCACTATTATGTCTTCGAGCGATGAAATTTACATAGTGAAAGTGATGAGTTTGGATGGAAAGGTATGCTACGAAGAAACTGATGCGAAAATATCCGGCAAACGTATGGATTTGACAAATCTGCCTAACGGTGCATACATAATAAATATAGCAAACGACAATACACAGGTGTCGAAGAAAATAGTAATAAAGAAATAATAAATAATAATAAACAGATTAAAAATGAATAAGATAATTAATACCGATAAGGCTCCTAAAGCAATAGGACCTTACAGCCAAGCAGTATTGGCAGGAAACACATTGTATATATCGGGTCAGGTGCCTATCGATCCTGCAACAGGAGCTGTTGTAGAAGGTGGAATAAAGGAACAAACTGAGCAAGTAATGAAGAATATCGAGGCTATACTTACCGAAGCCGGATATACTTTTGCGGATGTAGTAAAATCTACTTGTTTGTTGAGCACTATGGATAATTTTGCAGCAATGAATGAAGTGTATGGAAAATATTATTCTGTAAATCCTCCAGCACGTGCTGCATACGCCGTTCAAAAGTTGCCTTTGGGAGTTATGGTTGAAATAGAAACTATAGCTGTAAAGTGATTTTGTTTTCATAATTATATAGGTGTTTAGCCCATCGTAGGTTTTATGATGGGCTTTTTATTTTTTTTTGTGTTTATGAAGATATTGATGATATGTTTGGGAAATATATGCCGTTCGCCTTTGGCCGAGGGTATATTGCGTAGCAAAGCCATGGAATACGGTTTGGATTTTGAAATTGATTCTGCCGGATTTGAATATTGTAACGTGGGTATGTCGCCCGATTCGCGTGCAGTGGCTGTTGGTAGAAAATATGGTATTGATATTACCGGAATACGTTCTCGGTTGTTTGAATATGCCGATTTTAAATATTTCGACCGCATATATATAATGGATAGAAATAATTACAATGACGTTATGGCTATGGCAAAAACTGACGAAGACCGTGAAAAGGTTGATTATATATTGAACGAAGTATATCCGGGCGAGAATAGATATGTGAAAGATCCATATTATGGCGGTACCGACGGATTTGAGACTGTGTTCAAACAATTGGACGAAGCATGTGATGCGATATGTAGAAAAATGAAATAATAACCGGTTAAAATTATAAATATGATATTTGGAGATTGTGCACGAATAAAGAAATGTGTCATACATAAGGTAGGTAATAAATTGGAAGACGAATTGCTGCTTTCAAAAGATTTGATGACACTAACGGATGAAGTAGAAGCAATGTTGCTACGTTATATATTCAATGGATTCAAAGCCAAAGAATATTATAATTTGTTTTCGGAAGACGATTTTACAGATAATAATGTATATAACTATGTAGCGGCAATATTTGACAATAATGATGATTTTTACGAAGAGTCTGTTGCTTTGGCACGTTATTTATATTCGATTAGCGAATCTCCAAAGGTTCTTTCCGGTCGTTTGTTGGTAGTTCATTTGGAAAATTGCTTGGTGGATGGAAAGACGTTTGAGGCTGTAGGTTTATTTAAAATAGAAAGTTCGACACCGTATATGAAACTATCGTTGAATGGCGATAATTATGGCGTGGAACTCGACGAGGGGATAGCCCTTGATAAAATGGATAAAGGTTGCCTTATATTCAATGCCGAGCGTGAACAAGGTTTTTGGGTGGCTGTAAGCGAAAGTGTACGTAAGGCATCGGATGCCGAATATTGGGTGGATATGTTTTTGAATGCTCAGCAACGTAAAGATGAATATTTCCAAACACAAAATGTTATGGCTTTGTGTAAGAATTTCGTTACCGAACAATTGCCCGAAGAGTTTGCCGTAACCAAAGCCGACCAAGCGGCTATATTGAACAAATCAGTGCAGTTCTTTAAGGAAAACGACACTTTTGATATGGATACTTTTGCCCAAGAAATAATGCCAGATAGCCAAGTGATAGAAAGTTTCAAGACCTACAAGGATTCATTTGAACAAGAAACGGAGATGAAAATCGAAGACAATTTCAATATTTCGGAGACTGCCGTAAAGAAGCAATCCAAGGCTTTCAAGAGTGTGATAAAACTAGATAAAAACTTTCATGTTTATGTTCATGGAGATACCAAATTTATTGAAAAAGGCTTCGATGATGGGGTAAATATGAACTATTATCGCCTATATTTTAATGATGAGGAGTAAAATTTATATTGCTGAAATATAGTAAGTAGAGAATAAATTTCAAAAAAAGTTGCTTTAAAATTTTGTGGATTCAAAAAATCTTAGTACTTTTGCAACCGCAAATGAGGCGAGGTAGCTCAGTTGGTTAGAGCGTCGGATTCATAACCCGGAGGTCACGAGTTCAATTCTCGTCCTCGCTACTCGAAACAAAAAAAGCCTTACACTTTATGGTGTGAGGCTTTTTCGTTTTTATTAATGTCTTGTTGCATATTCCCAAATTATTTCTGTTATTTCGGCTATTATTCTTTCGTTTGTTTCTCTATTCTCTTTCGATTCTGAGACGAATATTGCCAATGCAATATGTTTCCCATTGGGAAGCGTTATTATTCCTACGTCGTTTATTGCCGGTGTTATGCCATTCTTGGTAGTGAAGGATGTTCCGGTTTTATGAGCCACTTCTGTTTCTTTTGGTAGACGACCTCTTATGCGGTTGTTGCCCGTGCTGCAATCGGATAGTGTTTTCCATAGAAAATTGAAGCAGGAGTCGCTGAAAAGTTTTTGATTGTAAAGTTTGTTCAGTAGTGATGTGATGTCGCTAGGAGTGGCTTTATTTGAGTATATCAGGTTTGGTGATTGGAACATTTCCCATTCGGTGTTGTTAACTTCTATGTTGGGCAGGCCTATTTGTTTTAGATAGGCTTGCACTGTTTTTACACCTCCGATGGTTTTAAGTAGTAGGTCGGTACAGTTGTTGTCGCTTTGTATAAGAGTGTGTTTTATAATTTCTGCTAGACATAGGGAGGTGTCGGAGTTTGTGAGTGCATCACGAAGTGGGCTCCATGTGTTTTTGTGCATGTCTTTAGTGGTTATATGTATGGGTGTTTGCAGCGTTTGCAGCCTATTGTCTACGTTGTTCAGTACACACATAGTAATGGGTAGCTTATACACACTGAGCATAGGAAATGTTTTATTGCCGTTTATGCTCAATGTGTCAGTATCTTCTATGAATGTCACGGCTACTCCCACGGTAGCCTGATAGTTGTTGCAATACGCTATAATTTTGTTTCGGAGGCTATCTACATTTCCATGTACAAGACTGCTTGCTGATATTATTGCCAATAGTATTATTATTTTTCTCATCATGTTTTATGTTTTTCTTTTTTGGCGGCAGGAAATAATATGTTGTTCAGAATAAGTCTGTATCCAGGCGAGTTTGGGTATAGCGACAGGTCGGTAGGAGGGTCGCCCACATAGTGCTGATAGTCTTCGGGGTCGTGTCCGCCAAGGAAAGTCCATGTTCCTTTGCCCATAGTGCCATGGAGGTATCTAACCTCGTCCATCTCTTTGTTTTCGCCCAATATGATTACACTGCTTTTTACGTAGCGTTTGCGAAAAGCTGTAGATTGTCCCATAAAACCTTTTATCACTCGACGGTGGTTTTGGGTAAGCATAGTAGGTATCCAATCCCATTTGGCCGAGAAGTCGAATAGTGTAAAGAAATCGTTTTTTTCGCTTATGTGTTTGGCTCTTTGATAGGGGTTGATGTCAATGTCAGACACTTCGTATTCTGAAGGATTTGTACTGATTCGAAAATCTTTGAAGGCAAAAGTCTTGCTATAGTCAAGCATGGCTTGTGCGTTGGGCTGCATTGGGTCGCCGTCGAACATCTGTTCGCATATGTCTATACCTTCTGCTGCCAATGCAATATCGTAGCTGTCGGGTGCCGAACACATGGCAAACAAAAAGCCACCACCCATCACAAAGTCGCGTATTTTGTGAGCAACAGCAAGTTTTAGTTGTGATACCTTTTGAAAGCCTAGCTCTTTGGCTGTTTGGTTTTGTAATCGGACGTCTTCTATATACCACTGTTGGTTTCTATACGAACCCCAAAACTTTCCAAACTGTCCTGTAAAGTCTTCGTGGTGTAGGTGTAGCCAGTCGTACATTGGTAGTATACCGCTTATAACTTCTTGGTCGTACACAATGTCGTAGGGTATTTCGGCATAGGTTAGCACGAGGGTAACAGCGTCGTCCCAAGGTAGTTTGTTCTTGGGAGAGTATACTGCTATTTTTGGAGCTTTGTGCAATCGTACCACATCTTGGTTTACCGATGGGTTGGCAATTTCGGTTAGTATGGCTGTCGATTGTCCATCGGCAATTACTTCGTAGGTAACTCCGCGTAGCTTACATTCGCGTTCAATGATTGATGAATACTGTGTCATGAACGTTCCACCACGGTAGTTGAGTAGCCACGATACTTCGCCTCCTTCGCTAAGTATCCAATATGCCACCCCGTAGCTTTTGAGGTGGTTTTTCTGAACTTCGTCCATGGGTATCAGTAGATATGAAGCATGGGTAGGAAGTATGCTTGCAATGATTATGCCCACTATTGTTATTATCTTTTTCATTGTCTGAATATTCTAATGTTCTTTGTTATTTTTTTGTTGGTTTTCAATGTTTTTCTATCTGTTTACAAAGGTCCAAAGTTTGCGTGTTGTGTTGCCCACACCGTCGGTTATCACCACCTCAATTTCGTTGGTTCCCGCTTGCGATGTTTGCGATATGTCTATGATTAACGAGGCTGTTTTTCCATCGTATTCTGCTAGTGCCCATTGTCCGTTTATGTAGCAGTCGTATTTGGCTATACCCGACAGATTGTCTGATATTTTTACACGTGGATATATAACTTTAAGTTCGCCACCATTTTTAAAATTTACTGCCGATACTTTTGGTGCAGTGGTATCGATGGCTAATGCCAATCCGGCAAATACCTTAGGTGAAACTACAATAGTGTCGGCGTTGATATTGAAAGGCTGTGCAGTAATTTTTTTCTCGTCTATGGCTACTGCCACTATCTTGTTCTTTATATTTCGCAGGTGTGTAGGTATGGTTATTTTGGCAGTGTATGTCTTATGAGGTGGGTAGTTGTGGCGTTTAAAATCCAGGTTGTGTACATCTGTAACTATATTGTTGAGATTGGTTTTTGATTTGTAATATTTCATCAAATCATTGTCGTAGAATGTGTTTTCATCAAAGTATACAGAAAAACCTTCTGCTTGATAGCGGTTTTTGGTGTAGTAGGCTATAGGTATTGTATATTCGGTTTCGTCTTTTGCAGGTGTTTTGTCGATGGTTAGTGGGGTGTATTTTACCACAAACGATTGTTTGGTTGTATTGCCCGAAAAGTCTCTTACTACATATTCTATCTTATGACAACCTTTTTCGGTAAAGGTTATGTAGCCATTGTTTTTGTATGTGCGAGCCACTTGGCTGTTGTTTCCTCTCAGTTGGCGAGATAGTATGTAGGCCTGTCGGTATTTTTTAAACCATTCGTAATCTATCATACTGTTTATAGCCCGTGTTTCTTCAAACAAAAATTCGTTTGGGCAATAGTGGAACCATAGTTGGTCGTCTACCAATAGTTTTATTTCGTATACGCCGTTTTTTAATGTCGAGTTTGGCGATGCATCGGTGGCATATATTCCTGTGTATATCCATCCCTTTGCTTCTATGGTATCTCTGTAGACTGTGTATTTCTTTTTGGTTTTCTTGTTGGTACGTGTTTCTTTTAGCATAATGCTTCTGTTCTGACCGTTTATCAGAGAGCGACCATCGGCAGGATATACCTTTATGTTGTGTATGATAGGGGCAGTGTCGTCGGTAAAAGTCAGTCCAAATAGCAGTGGGTTTATAGTTTTGTCGTTGTGTGCATGTCTAAGTTCAAAGTGTAGGTGAGGCCCTCCGCTGCTACCGCTGTTGCCGGCGTTGCCTATTTGCATACCTTTGCTTATTGGTAATAGTCCTTCATTCACCTCTATATCTATTTCGAACGCACGATGCCGATAGTGGTAACTATATGTATAGTCGGCTACAGCACCGCAAAAGTTATTTAGGTGCATATACACACTTTTATATCCATTGGGATGTGTGATATACAGTGTTTTTCCACCGCCATAGGCCGATACTTTTATGCGAGATATGTATCCGTCGGCCACTGCATATACAGGTTCGCCTATTTTGCCTCCAATGCGAAAGTCCATTCCTGAATGGAAATGGTTACTGCGAACTTCGGCAAAGGTTCCTGATAAGGCTAACGGTATGTTTAGTGGCGAACGAAAATAGTTTTGTGGAAACTCTTCTCCCTGTCCGTTTGCTCCCATGGACAATAGTGTGGCTGTGTATATGGCTATTATTTTTGCTTTGGTTTTTATACCTCTTGCCAGTACTCTTAGTGTTCTATTTTCTGAGTAAGTGTGTTTGTAGTTATTTCTCTTATACATTGTATGTTGCTTATTTCTTTCACAAAATTGTTCTTAGCTGTAGTGTCGTTGTCATAGGTTATTATGTCCATTTTTATTTCTACCACTCCATCGGAGGTATTGTGTGTAGATTTCATTTTTTGCATTTGAAAGTTTTCGTACCTGCTTATTGTTTCAACCAATAGGTTACGTATCTGCATTTCGTTGCGTAGCTCTGTTATTACTATTAGCGAGAAACCGATGTTGCGTATCATTATCCCTTTCTGTGGACGGCTGTCGAAGTAGTCCGATAGAGGTTTGAAAAGTAAATGTGTGGCTATTATGGCTCCGGCTGCAATGGCTGCTTGAAGGTACAGCCCGAACCCACATAACGACCCTATGGCTGCCGAACACCAAAGCGTAGCTGCTGTGTTGAGGCCGTGGATGGTAAAACCATCGCGCATAATAACGCCTGCTCCCAAAAAACCTATACCGGTAACCACTTGTGCCAATACGCGCACATTGTCAGATAAACCTACCTTTGCCACACTTTCGGATATAAGTATGAATATACAGGCACCTAAGGCTACTAGTGCATTGGTGGTAAGCCCGGCACTGCGTTGTTTTATTTGCCGTTCCACTCCAATAAAGGCTCCGAGCATAAGTGCAATGAACAATCGATACAAAAATACTTTCAGTTCCATATTTCTATAATAAATATAATGTATATAAACCACGAAAAAGCTTTTTCATTGTATGTATAAGCAAAAATAATTTATGCCAACTTCTAAAAAACTACTTTGCAACAGCTTTGCGGAATTTACGACTAATGATTTTAGGTAAAACGTGGAACTTTTAGGACTCGCCAATAAAAAAACTCCTAAGCTATACCAT
The DNA here is from genome assembly GCA_017646685.1 of Bacteroidales bacterium. Taxonomy (GTDB): domain Bacteria; phylum Bacteroidota; class Bacteroidia; order Bacteroidales; family P3; genus HGM05376. The sequence continues at coordinate 15,960 of JAGCLZ010000107.1, forward strand.
ATATATAGCTTAGGAGTGAGAGTTTTGTGTTGTGGAAAAGATGTGTTCTCTGTTATTAGAATAGTTTAATCTCTTTTTGTAGTAGTTCAAGGAATGTTGCTGCATGTCCGCCATCCATTTGTACGTGGTGAAACTGAAAGGAGATTGGTAGTGTGGTCTTAAATGATTGTTTGCGATATTTGCCCCACATAAGCATAGGGTTTGCGAACTTGTCGGTGTATTGATTTACAATGCTGTCTAGCTCGGTTTGCACCATTGCTGATGTGCCTACAATCATATAATCGTCGAAGAAAGAACTTTTGCATTCATCAGCACATTGGGTTGTGAGAGTGTTGTAGTTGTAGCTAAACTCTTCGAGGTCTTCGCTGAAAGGTATGTCGCAAGAGTTTATGCCTCTTTTGCTGTTGTTTACTATTACATTTATAGCAATGTTGTCGAATTTAAATAGTTTACCTTGTTCGGGCAATAGATAAAACTCATCGACCATAGAGGCGGCTTTGCCTATACTCCAACATAATAGTGCATTGAATTTTACTCCATACTTTTTGGTTGCTTTTACCAGTGCCGATACATCAAAGGTTTTGGTAAGTGTCACCATTGGCATTGGCGATGTCATCCAAAGGTCGAAAGCTTCGGCACGTGTAGTGTCGTGTGGGTTTACTTCGATTTTCATAATAGCTTGTTATTGTTTTTTTTTATCTCATTATTTTAGTTCTACTATTTCGCCTATCTTGGGGTCTATCACATCGAGGCCTTCGGCTCTCATTGCCTCTATGTTTTTGTAGGGCTCGTTCCACGAGTGTTCGGATAGGGTAAACTTCAGATGGTGTCCCGTTATGAAACGTCTTGCACCTAACTCTTTGGCAGCTTTGGGCATAAGGTGTGGCATAAGATGAATGTATTGCCACTTTATGTTGTACTGTCCGTTTTCCAGCAGTGCAAGGTCTATATTTGGGAATCGTTCGCCTATTTCTTTGTAGTGTTTCCCGTAACCACTATCGCCACCTATATATATAGTATAGGACTGTGATTGTATGAGGAACGAAGCCCAAAGTGTTCTGTTCATTCGCAAACTTCGGTTAGAGAAGTGTCTGGCCGGCAGGCAGTGTATTTTCAATTGGTCGCCGGCTGTGCTACATTCGTCCCAATCTAGTTCTATAATCTTGTTTGTGTCGAATTTCCAATACTCGAAATGCTGTCCTACTCCAAGTGGACAAACCACATTGGCTATTCGGTCTCTCAACTCTGTTACTGTTTTGTAGTCAAGATGATCCCAGTGGTCGTGGGTTATTATCAGATAGTCGATGTTGGGAATATCGCAAGGCTTGTATATATCGGTACCCGGGAATGGTTTCATAATGAAAGATACTGGAGAGGCCGCATAGAACACAGGGTCTATAAGGTATCTTTTGCCATCCAGTTGTATGTAGTACGACGAGTGCCCAAACCATACTATTATATTACTATCTTTATCTATCGAATGCAAGTCGGTTTTGATGGTCTCTATAGTTTGCAGAGGTTTGCGATTTACTTTGTTTTGGTTGTTTGCAGTGTCACTGTCATTATTCTTTTTGTGGTCGAACTGAGGTGTATGTTCTTTGTTCCAGAACTTGCCATCTCTGTAGTTCTTAGAAGCTTCTATGCGTTTTAGGCGTTCGCCTTTGGGTAGCTTGCCCAAACTTTTCATATTGCAAATACCCACAGTGCCCGCTGTGGCAATTACTATCAATGGTATTAGTATTTTCATAGTTTTTGAGATTTTCTTTCTTGTTTTCATCTACTATTTTGCTGTTGTTTGTAACATATTTTCAATATGTTTTTATCAGTATTTCGTGGTGCAAAGGTACATCTTTTTTGCAATATTCGCAAACCAAAATAAGTTAGGAACTCAATATTTCATGTAATAGTTGGATTATATTGGATAAAATATGTAACTTTGTAGCTCGTTACATTACAGCTACAATAGCATGAGAAATGAAAAAGTTGCTGTAAATTAGAATGTTTAATTAATAAAACATACATCTATATGAAACATACGATTATAACATTGTTAATAATGCTGTTGCCTATAGCATCGTTTGCACAGGAAAAGCTGTACAGTATAAAAGGTTGCGTTATGGCAAGGTATTCCGAGAATAAATTAGCTGCAGAGCCTTTTATGAATGTAATATTAATGGATACTACAGAAAGAATACACATAGGAGGCTGTCAAACCGACCTTGGTGGTAGATATTATATAGATAGTATTCCCAACGGGAGATATACACTGACGTTTAGAGGTGTAGGATTTGAGAGATTTGACACCGTACTGACTATAAGTTCCAATTGTTATATTGACACATTGGAGATGTATAACCGTTGGTATAGTATTAACGGTAATCGTATTTGGGAAAGGCAACTCAAGATCGCAACGCCGAATTATATAGATTCGAACAGAGAAATATATATAGACTATAGAAAAGCTGTAAATAGCTTAAATAAGACGTTAAATAAAAAAAATGATGAATTGATAGATAGCTGTAAGGCAGTAAAAAGCGTGAGAAATATAGATACAATATTGACACATTTGAAAGGTGTCAGTATGAAAACAGGCTATGTGTTGGATGTGGTTTATAGTAGAGGGGGATTGGGTGGTATAGCTCATTATTACTGTAGAAAAGCAGATAAACCAAAACAAAAAAAGAAACTATCATTAAAAAAGAGTGAAAACATACTCGATTATATGAATGTGGAGTTTACTCCCGAAGGTATTTGGAGCGCTTTCCAATTAGAGGTATCAAACAGATATTTACTTAGATATTGGCACTCTTATTATTCTGAATCATGGTTGGTGTTTTCGGTAAAAGATGAGGTAATATCAAGTTTTTATGTAGGCAGGAATAAAATAGCACAAGAATTGAAAAGTAAGTTGGAAGAGTTACCACCAATCAAAAACAAGGTAGAAATAACAAGCGATAGGACTGCCGAACTAACAGCCTATTTTTGGAATGATTGGTTGGGATTGGTAGAAGAAAAAGTACAGGTAAAACGAAAAGGTACATCTGTGAAATTTATATTCACACAAGAAGAACATCGCCTAACAGATATGACAGGCAATGTGCTTGTACCCTACGATTGTGGTATAATGTTTTAAATATACATCAATATGAAACAAAAGATTATAACATTGTTAATAATGCTGCTACCTATAGCATTGTTTGCACAGGAAAAGCTGTACAGTATAAAAGGCTGTGTTGTGGCAAGGTATTCTGGAACTAAATTTAAAGTGGAGCCTTTTATAAATGTAATATTAACTGATACCACCGATAAGATACGCATAGGAGGTTCTCATACCGATTTTGATGGTATGTATTATATAGATAGTGTCCCCGAAGGAAGATATAAATTGAAGGTTAGTTATGTATTTTATGATAGTTATGATACTGTGCTTACTATAAATTCCAATTGCAATATAGATACTGTGAAGATATATAGCCGTTTGCATAATATTAATGGTGATCGTATATGGGAAAGGCAAGTAAAAATAGGTGTTCCGGACTATAGTGATTCATACAGAGAGATATACATGGATTATAGAATGGCAATAAAAGGTTTAAACAAGACGATAGATAAAAAAATAGGCAAATTACCAAAGCGTTATGATGCATTAAGTAGAGTGAAAGTAGATACAATATTGATGCATCTGAAAGGCGTGAGTATGAAAACGGGCTATGTATTGGATGTATTTTATAAAGGTGGAGGAGGTGGCGGTATGGCTCATTTTTATTGTAGAAAAGCTGATGAACGAAAACACAGAAAGAATCCGCCATTGGAAGAGTTTGAAAACGTATTGGATTATATGAATGTCGAGTTTACTCCCGAAGGCATTTGGAGTGCA
>JAGCLZ010000108.1 GCA_017646685.1 Bacteroidales bacterium
ATCAACCCTAAATAGCTATTTGTATCTCCAACTCATCGGCTGTCCGACAAAATAAACTTCTCATATAACAAGAATCGAACTTTTAGCGGACACTAATAATAAAAAATACTTGGTTGAAAAAATTCCTACTTTGCTGCACAGTTTGAATAGAGCCTTGAATGGCACACCATTTAAGATTGCCTATCGAGTTCAAAATGAATTGGTACTTTATTTCTACGAACTTCGCTGGGAGGAAAAAAATGTTTCTGCTGAAGAATTGCTTGCTCGGGCAATGGATGCAATACTTATGCTGAAAGTGCTTCCTCGTATTGAGGGAGATGAAGAATTGCTTGGAGAACCTCTTAAAAAACTTGCCGAGTTTACTGTAAACTACAAGCAGGCTCATGCAAAGGTAGAGGAAATGCAAAGCAGATTAAATGCTCACTTTACAAGTTTTTGGCCTTAATAAGCAATGGAAGTTCTTCATTTTGTAAGCACCGATGGTGTAGTGGAAATAAAAGCAGTAACGGTTGCTAACCTTAATTGGTTGTGGCAACGCTTTGCAAGCCGAGTTGCTAACGATAAGGCTCGCAAATACTGCGATTATGCTTCAACATTGCAAGGCAGTTTAAAACTTGAATTGCCTATAACTTTGGAAAAACCATTGGAGAAGGACACAATGGAGTGGAAATCATTGCCACCTGTGTTTTACGAAACAACTACCTATAATTTTACACTTAGGTTTAAGGGATTGGCTGAGTATCCCTTGGTGCTACACAAACTTAAAGAAGTTCGCGACCTTTTTACCTTGGTGGATACCAACAAAGATAGTGGCGACTATATAATAACTGCTCCGTTGAGTTTCTTGAACGAGCCGGGGTTGTTTAATCTTTCGTTTCGTTATACTCTGAAAAGTGGAAAAACAAAAACAGATACACTGTCATTTCGTGTCGTTTCGCCAAAACTTGATACGAAAGATGATTATATGCACATTTTGAATGAGATAAATGCCGAATACAATGAAATTGTATATCAATATCTCACAAAGACTGTGCAAAATCTTTCTCGTGGCGGTCGCACAAGTAACGATATTGTGTGGCTGTCTATTTTCAAAAATGTAGTGGAAAACTACATAAAGGCAGTTAATTATATTGTAAACCGCCCTCATTTGCGTAAGACAAAAGAGGTGCATTATAGTAAAGCCGACCGAATTAAGCGATGGACTCCTCAAATGGCTCATAAGTATGTCCAAAGCGAGAAACAAGAAACTCTTGATAAGGATTATTTCCGTCACGAACTGACTATTAATACTCATGACACTCGCGAAAATCGTTTTGTAAAGTTTTCGCTTGATCGTATAAGTCACAGACTTGAAAGAGTGTTTGCACGCTTGAAGCAAAATGATGAAATAACAGTGGAAGAACTTGAAACGCTTGAAAACTACAATAATAAATTGCGTAAATTTTCAAATTCACCATTGTTTCGCAGTTTGAAAGCCGAACTTTTGCGTTCTGAAAGTATGGTCTTGCAAAAACGTTCAGGCTATGCCCAAGTGTATCGCTATTGGTTGATGTTGCAAAAAGGTATTGAGTTGTATGAGGGAAGCACTCAAATAGGAGTTCGCCCGGTGTGGGAACTTTATGAACTTTGGTGCTTTTTGAAAATGCGTAAAATGGTGGCTGATATTTTGGGCTTGCAGTTTGGTAATGCTGATGATATTACCGAAACACCAATGCCTATGATTGAACCATTTGCCGAAAATACTCGAGAACATACGGTTTATTATTATCACGGAAATGAAACTGTTAGACTTCATTATCAACATACATACAATCGCACAAGTGGCGATGTGCATACTGCCACTACAGACAACCGACCAGATATAGTGCTTACAGTTCAAAAGCCTGATGGTTTTGAATTGACCTATCTTTTTGATGCAAAGTATCGTGTGTGTGATGATAGTGAGTTTACAAAATCTGATAAAGACGAAATAAATACACTAAAAGCAGCCGATTATCCGCCAACTGACGCAATCAACCAAATGCATCGCTATCGTGATGCAATATACTACGGAGATGAGATTAATAATGTACGTCAACATTCAGCCAAAGAAATTATTGGTGGATATATTTTGTTTCCGGGTAGAGGTGATGACGAAACCATACGAGAAAGATACTTCTACAAAAGTATTGAAACAGTGAATATCGGAGCATTCCCTTTGTTGCCCGATCATACAGATCCTAAGAATGAGGGTACGTTGCTGTATAATCATTTGAAAAAGATTCTTATAGAGCAATCGGCATACGAACAGATTCGAGATTCAATTCCACAACATGGACTTGTATATTCTCCTATTGTGGCAGATAGTAATGAGCTAATACTTGTAGGCTACTGTAAGGCAGGATATAAAGATATATATTTAAATAATAAACTTTACTATGTTCCGGCAGGATTGGGTAAGGGTTCTATCAATCTTGTCAGTGGTTTCGAGCATACAAAGTATTTGCTCCTATATCATGGCAAAGAACGGTTATTACTGGAATTGTCGGGCAATGGCCCTAAGTTCTACACGGCAAAAACTTTGCAAGGTATGGGGTTCCAACCAAGTGGAGAGTATTATCTTGGTTTTGAAATCAAATCGACAACCCCAATAGAAATAGAAGAACTTGATATTGCAGCCTTAGATTTACGAGACAAAGGTAAACAAAGTTTCCGTCCATATTTCACAACGATAAAGAAATTAAAGGAAGGTAAAATATAAATTGAGTTGGAGTCTTAAAGCAGCTCTAAAAATAGCCGTAGGACTTTATACAGATTCTATTGGCGTGTTGTTTCGCCTGTACGGATAGTTGCAAGGGAGTTGCAATGGCATTGCAATATACTAAAAAAAGGGAATACCCGAAAAGATATTCCCTTTTATTGTATTTAATGTAAATATATTTAGTCGATAACTGTATTCCAGTTGTGTACGTCTTCGCATTCACCAAGTTGGATACCGCGTAGGCGTTCGTAAAGTTTCTTCGACCATGGACCCGGTTCTTTACCGAAGTTGTAAGATTTTCCCATTTCAGGATCATCAACGCGTTCGATAGGGCTGATAACAGCAGCAGTACCGCAAGCACCTGCTTCTTCGAAAGATTCAAGTTCTTCGATAGCTATAGGACGACGTTCCACTTTCATTCCCATATCTTGAGCCAATTGCATCAAGCTCTTGTTGGTGATAGAAGGAAGAATAGAAGTCGATTCGGGAGTGATATAAGTATCGTTCTTTATACCAAAGAAGTTAGCAGCACCGGCTTCGTCGATATATTTCTTTTCTTTTGCATCCAAGTAGAATTCGCAAGCGTATTGGCCACCTGCACAAGCTTCGGTATGAGCGCGCAAGCTGGCTGCATAGTTACCACCCACTTTGTAAACACCTGTTCCAAGAGGAGCCGAGCGGTCGTATTTGCGAGTAATAACGTATGGGTTGGCCATAAAACCACCTTTGAAGTATGGTCCTACTGGAGTTACGAATATCATAAATAAATATTCAGTAGCTGGTTTTACACCTACTTGAGCTCCGGTACCTATCAAAAGTGGGCGTAAGTACAACGATGCACCTTCGCCGTAAGGAGGAAGGAAGCGTTCGTTCATCTTTATAACTTTTATACACATTTCGCGGAACAATTCAGTAGGCAATTCCGGCATCATTATACCACGGCAAGTGCTTTGCAAACGTGCAGCGTTTTCTTCCAAACGGAAGATACGGATTTTACCATCTTTGCAACGGAAAGCTTTCAAGCCTTCGAATGCTTCTTGACCATAGTGCAAGCAGGTTGCTGCCATGTGAATAGATATTTCTTCAGAAGAAGAAGTTTCTACTTGTCCCCATTTTCCATCACGGTAATAACAACGAACGTTGTAATCCGTTTTCATGTAACCAAATGGAAGGTTTTTCCAATCTATATTATTCATAATACGTGTTTTATATTATTTTTTTGTTTTCTTTCGTGCTACGAAGTTACGCTTTTTTTTCCGATTACCGGCAAAATATTATAACTTAATTGCACGATTGTTTATAATCTATTATTTATCAAACTTTTATTCTCGTTATTTTTTCTCGAAGTAGTTCTTAAGGAAAACAGTACATTCTTCGAAGGTTTTGAAGGTGTTTTCTTCGGGAACTACATCGGGGATAAGATTCATATTTTTCAGCATGTACATAGGTTGAGGCTGAATGATGGTCATAAGTACGGTAATGCCTTTGGCTTGCAGGTCTTTTATTGCAGTTTCCATGGCATAAAGTCCAGATTGATCCATAAATGATACCAATCGCATGCGGATGATTACTATCTTAACATCGTCCGGAACATCGTGCATAACCTCTTGGAAACGTGTGATAGAACCGAAGAATATAGGTCCGTTCAAACGTTGTATGTATATCTGATGGCGTATCTCTTCGGGTATTCCGTGTTCATCGGCCCATGGCGATTCTTTGTCGAAGTTGGATATTTCGCCCGATTGGTAGCTTTCTTCAACCAAGTCGCCGGCACGTTTCATAAACAATACGCAGGCTATTACCATACCTATGCCTACGGCTACAAGCAAATCAACAAATACAGTAAGTATAAGTACTGTGATTAGTACAACGGCATCGGCACGTGGTATCTTAAACAAGTCTTTAAAACCTTTGAAATCGATAATGCCCCAACCTACGGTGATAAGGATACCTGCCAATACCGATAGAGGTACGTATTTTACCAACGAGCCAAGGCCCAACAAAATAGCCAATAGCAAAACAGAGTGTACCATGCCCGATATTTGGGTGCGACCACCGCTCTTTACGTTTACTACGGTACGCATTGTGGCACCGGCTCCGGATATACCGCAGAAAAGTCCGGCCATCATATTTCCAATACCTTGTCCGATAAGTTCTTTGTTGCTGTTGTGTTTGGTTTTGGTAATATTGTCGGCTACTACCGAAGTCAATAAAGTGTCAATAGAGCCCAAGCCAGCCAATGTAAGGCCGGGTACGATAGAGGCTTTAAGTACCGTAATCCAATCTATTCCGGCAAGGTCCATGCCTTCTTTGGCAAAGAATGGCATTGGGAAGCCCGAAGGAATATCTCCAATGGTAAGGCGTGCAGGAAAGTCGATAAACAGCGATATTACGCTAACGATTATCAAAGCTACCAATGTTGAAGGTATTTTTTTGGTAACCAACGGGAAAAGGTAGATGATGACAATGGTGCCCAGTCCCAGCAATAGGGCCGATAGGCTTATGCCTTCTTGTAAGCGTGCAGGCAATTGGGTAATCATATCTACCACCAATACAGGCGATTTAAGCCCGAAAAGCGGATAGATTTGTTGCAGGATGATGATGATACCTATACCGCTCATAAAGCCCGAAAGTACGGGGTAGGGGATGTAACGCACGTATTTTCCTATCTTTATCACTCCAAAAAGAACTTGGAACAAACCGCAGAAAACACCTGCCAACGACATTGTTATCAGCACTTCGGATATGCTTGGGGTGGCCGACGAGGCCCATACGCCCGATATCAGAGTGGCTGTAATTACTGTCATAGGTCCTGTGGGGCCGCTTATTTGCGAATGAGTGCCGCCAAACAAAGCTGCAAAGAAACCCAACATGGTGGCTCCCACCAAACCTGCCAACGCTCCTATAGAGCTGGCCGAAGGGTCGCTGATACCGCCAAAGGCTTGTATACCGAAAGCCAACGCAAGTGGCAAGGCCACTATACCGGCTGTGATACCGCCAAAGATATCGCCCTTCAAATTTTTTGTAGATATAAAACTCATATCAAATCTTTTTACTGTTTATTTATATGTTTGAAACTAAAAAACAAGAAGAAGTCAAGCATCGACATCGGTATATACTACTGTATATTAAACCAATATGCTTAAACTCCGTTCTTGATACGTTTTGCAAAGATACACTTTATTATTCAATTACAAAACTTTCATCTCCCTCCAAGTGCCATCAAAGTAAACCAAACGCTTGTAGCCAACCTCGCGAAGCAGCGTGTAAACGCCCTCAAACTTGTCTAGGTCGTCGGGCTGATGAGCGTCGGTCGATACCACAGCGGGGATGTCCATCGTGTTCATAATCCGTATAATCCTTGTGGCAGGGTAGAAGTCGGAGTAGCGCCCCTTGTACAGCCCGCGAGTGTTTATCTCACACACGCAGCCACATTCTTTTATCAGTTCTAGCGTTTCCCTTACAAGTGCTAGGTACCAATCCTCGTCGGTGCCAAAGTATCGCTCCTTGTTGTGCATGGCCACCTTGTCGAAATGCCCCACTATCGAAGGCCGTTGCGAAGCTATCATCTCGTTCGTTTGGCGGAAAAACGCCTTTACAGCTTCCTTGATGTTGCCATCAAACACACGGCTCAACCCCTCGTCGTACGACTGCTGCTTGCTGCCATCGATAAACCAAAGGTCGCCACCACGTGTTTTGTTTACCAAATGAACCGAGCCGATGCAATAGTCGAGTCCTCCCGTGGTTATAAGCTCCTCAAAGTTGTCCAACACACCCGGTATATAGTCAATTTCCAAACCAAGAAAAATCTTCAGCCTATCGGCAAATTCCTCCTTCAGCCGTCGAACCTCGGCACAATAATCTAAATATCTTTCGCCATCGATGGCAAAAGTATTTTCAAACGGCACCGGGGCATGACCCGAAAACCCCAAATGTGTAAACCCCCGTTCCACAGCCGTTTCCACATATCGGCGAAGGCTCTCCTTGCCGTCGCAATAGCACGAATGAGTATGATAGTTAGCCTTAATCATCAGTTCTTCCTTATATATATTATATAGTGTACCGGCCCTTAACGCCACGCAGGCTGATTTATTGCACCATGCTCCTTATTTATATCCCTTCAGACGCATGGCCGAAAATCGGTAGCCAACCCATCGAGCTTCGATAGCTTCACCTTCGAGGTTTGGCCAATCCATCGTCCATCTTCGTATCACCTACCTTCTGCCTTTGGAAAGGGTGGTTGCCGATGTTCGGAAACCCTGGTGTTCGATGTTCGGAAGTGGTGGTGAACGATGTTCGAAAGAGGTGGTGCGCAAATGCCATCTGCGATGGTTGCAAATGCCACAGGGCAAACGCACCACTTCAAATTAGATAATATAGAATAAAATAAATAGAATCTCGTTAGATATAAAACTAATTGAGAGTATATGGATATATCAATAATAATAAACAAAATTGAGGACCCAAGAAGGGAGCATGGAAAA
>JAGCLZ010000109.1 GCA_017646685.1 Bacteroidales bacterium
AAATATGTTGATATCCTCGATGTTCTATCTACTGGCAAAGATGCAGCCTCTATGGGAGCGAATTCCGGTGTAGGGGAGTAGAAACAATATAAATGTATTCTGAATTATGACTTACGAGATAAATAAGTTTGGAGGTGCTTCGGTCAACAGCGCATCGGCAGTAAAAAACATGGCCGACATTGTGGAGCACTACAGCCACAAACCGGTGGTAATAGTGGTATCGGCCATGGGCAAAACCACAAACAACTTGGAACTCTTGGTGCCCCGTAGCGGTGTGCTCCCTGCAGATTGGAAAGAAACTTTGGCCAAGGTGAGGGATTACCACTACGATATAATAGGCCAACTGTTTGCCAACGATAGCACCGAGGTGGAACATAAGGTGGAACGCCTGCTGCACTTGCTTGAAGAACAGTTGCAACAGCCTTCGTTCGACTATAATTATAGCTACGATCAAATAGTGTCGGTAGGTGAACTTATATCTACTACTATCGTAAGCGAATATTTAACTTACAGAGGTGTGGCCAACAAATGGATGGATGTTCGCAGCATAGTGAAAACCGATGCTACTTACCGTGAGGGTAAGGTGGATTGGGAGCTTACGCAAAGCTGTGTAAACAAGATACTGAAACCTGTCGTTGACGAGTGCGGGATAGTAGTTACACAAGGTTTTATAGCCGGTGCCATACAGGGTAGTACTACCACATTGGGCCGCGAAGGGTCCGACTATTCGGCGGCTATATTGGCTTTTTGCCTCGAGGCTAAAGCCATGGTGATATGGAAAGATGTGCCGGGGTTCCTTAATGCCGACCCAAAATTCTTTTCCAACACTCAGAAGATAAACACTATACCATACAGCGAAGCCATAGAGCTGGCCTACTATGGGGCTTCCATTATACACCCCAAGACGGTAAAACCATTGCAAAACAAAGAGATTCCTCTCTATGTCAAATCTTTTTTGGCACCCCAATCCGAAGGGTCTGTAATAAAAACTGCCACCCATATAGACCCCGAAACACCATTATATATTTTCAAAAACAACCAAGTGTTGCTATCGATAATGCCCAAGGATTTCTCCTTTATTGCCGAAGACAACCTTCAAAAGATATTTGGCGAGTTTGCCGAAATAGGAATAAAGGTGAATATGATACAGAATTCGGCACTAAGTTTCTCGGTATGTATAGATAGCCATCACCTTGTGTTCGACAAGCTGATACCATCGTTGCAGAAGGATTTCCATGTCCGCTACAACGAAGGGTTGCAACTTATAACCATACGCTACTACACTCCAGAGATAATAACCGAGATAGTAGGCCACCGAAAAATATATTTGGAACAACATAGCCGTATAACGGCACAGATAATAGTAGACAGATAAATAGTTGGTAATAAAAAAGGCAGTAACATTACTGCCTTTTTTATTTATTTCCTCCATCGGATAGATTCGATAAAGTGTATTATATCATCGTGAATAAATTCATATACCGGCTGTAGAGAGTCGTAGTTTGGGTTGCCGTTTATGTAAAATGCGCCACGTACGAAGTGTTGGGTGCTATCGGTAGCCCAAAACTGGTAGGTCGAAGCTATATTTTTGCCTTTTAGTGTATAGGTGTTGGCATATACATCGTTGTCGGTATCGGTATATCCTTGTTCGTGTACACCCGAAGCCATGTTGTAGTGTATTGCCACCATTTGGTGTGCGGTGTCGGTCTCGGTTGCTAGTGTGCGTTTGCCACCATCGAGGCTTTTGTAGCTGATAAACACAGTGCCGTTGAATTGTGGAAATACAATGTCAAACCATTTGATGTCTTTTTCGTTGCGTTTTATATTCAAAGTGCTATATAAGGGATATTCAAAAGTAAAAGGCAGTATGGCAGTATCCATTGTTGCATAGCCTTTTTCGGGCATGGTTATGCGGTAGAATGTAGGAGGTTTGGGCGTATAGTCGCCTTCAGAGTTGCCACAGCTTGCCAGGGTTCCACAAGTAGCCAATACTACTATTCCCAATATTATATTTCTCATTATTCTCATGGTTCTTTTTGTTTATTAAGTCTTATTCTTGTTTCAGTGTTACTTGTACTTGTTCTATTCGGCGGTTGTCGGCTTTCACTATTAGGAAGTCGAAATTGCTTATTGATACATTTTCTTTTTCTGCCGGTATTTCGCCCACTACTTCCAATATCAGTCCGGCAAGGGTTTCGGAGTCGCCACGCATATCGTCGAAGGTTTCGTCCGATAGGCCCATTATCTTGCAAAAATCTATAATGCTGGTTTTGGCATTGAATAGGAACGTATTGTCTGATATTTGATTGTAGGTTGTTTCGGTTTTGTCGTACTCGTCGGTTATCTCGCCTACTATTTCTTCTATTATATCCTCTAGCGTCACCAATCCCGAAGTGCCACCATATTCGTCTACTACTATAGCCACATGGATCTTATCTTCCTGAAATTCGTGCAGAAGGTCGCTTACGCTTTTGGTTTCGGGTATAAAAAAGGCCGGGCGTATAAGGCTGTTCCACTCGGTGGTATCACTGTTCATCAGTGGCAAAAGGTCTTTTATGTATAATATTCCTTTTATGTTATCGATAGTGTTTTCGTATACCGGTATTCTTGAAAAACCTGTCTCTTTGGCAATGTTCACTATATTGCTTACCGAGGTGTTCTTTTCGATAGCCACCACATCGACCCTCGACTTCATTATTTCGCTTACCACCAAATCGCTGAAGCGTACTATACCTTTCAGCATCTTGGTTTCGGTTTCTACATCGTCGCCACCTTCGGCTATCTCTATCATATCGCTTATCTCGTCGCCCGACAAGGCGTTGGAGTTGCTGTTAGCGGTACGGTTGTTTACCAGTTTGTTTATGATATATGCAAATGGGATGAATATCACCACCATTATTTTTATCAGCAATGCCCAACGACATACTATGCCCACATCGTTCTT
>JAGCLZ010000110.1 GCA_017646685.1 Bacteroidales bacterium
CTACATATATTTTTTCCCACCTGCCATTGCCAACGTTATACATTACCCAAAAAGTAGTATCATTTTTCCTTCCAATTTTATCAGGCAATCCATCCCCATTTATATCAATAAGCATTTTTTCCGTTTTATTATAAGAATAGTTTATTCCAAATCCACCTCCAATACTAAACTGACAAATATTAAACAAATCATTTTCACTATAATTTATTCCTCCTGTTATAAATACACTTTTTCTCTGGAATCCGCCAAGCCAATTAATAGTGGTTGGCAAGAATTGATATCCCCAATTTAAGCAAACAGTTCCATTCTCACTTATTTTATCAGGCAGACCATCTCCATTTATATCAACAAGTATTTCTTTGGAATTACCAACACCGGTTGTAACACTGGCACTAGCATTATCTAAAGCAGATCCTGTTGTTTCACTTCGATTTGCAGTTTGATTTTTTCTATTATGTAAATATGCTGCCACTATAGCACTACCTCCTTTTTCAAGACCTCCACTACTTGTAGCATCAGAAGTTGAAACAAGATTTAGATATTCTCTGCTATCCAATCCTCCCGATGGCTTGGTATATTGTATACTTTTGGCTATAAGGTCGGGATAGCGGTCGCCATTCAAATCCATAAAATCGGCAGTAATTTCGCTTTTTCCGCTATTGCGAGAATAACCCAAATTACCATATATTTTAAAATCGGCTGAATAGTTCCTATTGAAATTTGATGACTTCGATGTTTTACTATGAGTTTTTACTGATGGATATTCCGTTGTAGGGGCTGGTGCCGGACAATCGCGAATAATCTCAACTTCTTCTTCGTATGTACTATAAATATCAGTCCGTATGGTATTAGACATTTGTGTGGATGTTATCATCGTGGCATTAGCCGGGCCATACCATAACCAATGTTTACTATTACCTTCCATAACATAGTATTTGGCTTTCGTCGAAACAAGATTTAAATCATTACTTTCTACTATGTTGTTGAATGTTTCGAACGACATATTCATGGTATCAATATTATCAGGCGATACTATATTAGTATCGATGTATGGCACATCAGATGAATCTACAGGCAACATTAGTATAAGATCTGCTATGTTTATAGGTGTTTCATGGTGTTCGGGATTGTATGTAAACTGTCCCCAACCTCGATATAGAGGTCCAAATATATTGGTATAAATAGGTTTAATATCTGTATTTACATAATAGTAAGCAGGAATATCGTATTCTACACTTCCTTTTATGACACTATCGTTTGTAGGCGTAAAATTGTAATGAGGTTTACAAACGATATTTCCAAAAGTAGTTTTATTAGATAACAAATAATCTGTTATTTTTATTTTTACAGAATCATTTTTATTTACATAAAAACTTTTGTAAAATGTTGTATATCCTAAATTTGATGGTAAAAATGTATCAAATACAACACTCGCATTTTTATATACTCTCAATCTCGCTGGGGAGTTTAACTGACCTACATTTAAATCTATGGATAGTTCTAAATTCCCATTTTCAACAGCCTGAAAATATTTATTGCCACTTACTATAAAATCTTCATATGAATTATATTGATTTATTGGTTTGCCATAAGTATCTTCACTATAGTCCAAATTGGTATATCTAATACTTTGTTTCCACTCTACATGATCGTAATAGTTTGTATTATTAGACTGAAGCCTAAAGTATATTATGTCTCCTTTGTTTACGGTAATTGTTTTAGTTTTTTGTACTATTGTAGTATGATTTTTCATTAACATTCCTGATAGTTCCGGTATCACTACTGAACTAGAACAAGAGAATGTACTATCGGTTACATTGGTAGAATCTATCCTATCATGCTGAACCTTATACACTACACCATCGGCATATCTGGATAATACCAAACCTCCTGTAGTGTCATACATTTTTATATTTGATACTATTTTAATTTCACCGTTATATGGTGCTACCCATACTTTTACCGCTTCGGTATTTGTCATAGAGACTAGATTCTCTTTCTCTGTAGATTTTGTATCACAATCTAAAACAATTTTATGAAAACAAGTTAGATATTTCGAATTATTACTGTCCTGAGGTGTTATTGAAGTAACAGACCATCCATCTTTAGTATAAACGTCAAGCAATGAGTCAATATTAGTTACATCTTCAATAATTTTTTTTATTTCAATAGTATTACAATAAATACTATCATTAAGTTCCCCATCATATATAATGCTACCACAATTCATAAGATTGGTTCTAATAGTATCGATACCTGATTCTTCATTAGGTTGCATAAAAAAGCTGACGTTACCTGCTGTATCTGTATTGTTGAAGTATACTCCCTTTTCTGTTACTAAATCGGGTAGCCCATCAGCATTAACATCCGAAAAGTAGTTTTCGGTATACGATGTTGTCCAAGTTTCAGACAAATTAACTGATGCATGAAAGTTTAGTTGTCCGGATAAGGTATGGGAATGTGATTTTTCTTTCATAAAAGTCC
Source organism: Bacteroidales bacterium (assembly GCA_017646685.1). GTDB lineage: Bacteria > Bacteroidota > Bacteroidia > Bacteroidales > P3 > HGM05376. Next base: position 2,485 of record JAGCLZ010000110.1, read on the forward strand.
TTACATTTGAAAGTCCTTCTATTTTTATCCTTTCACTATATGAAAATTTTCCATTATCGTCATTTATACGTTTGCAATAATAGATATCACCCATATAAACAAAAACCTTATCTTGATAACCATCACCATCAATGTCTATAAGTGTCAGCTTACCTTTTGATGTAGAATTCCCATAATTATAGCTTAATCCTGCACTGTAATTTGTCATAGCAACGATAGGATCTAATCCTATATTGGCTCCACCTCCTACATTCCATCCTCTCCCTTTCGTAAGTCCTAATTCTGTCACATTATATCCTGTAGCTCCTAACAATTTTTCAGGCAACGTAAGTCCCACATCATTCAAATCATTAATCTCGACTATTTGTTCGCTAAATACTTTTTCCGGTGCTGTATTGTATTCAAAACTATGTTTTACTACATTATAATTAAATTTGTCTTCAATATAATTCGCCATTATGTATTTTGTAGTATTAGTCGTGTTTACAAAATTTGTAATACTCTCATAACCACAAGTTGACATTATATTTTCTATACTTGCCAAAGAATCTGCGTTACAATAATTGTTGGCTATTGTAGAAATAACATCTATTCCGCACATAATAGAGTCTATCATGCTTACACTATTTAAAATAGTTTTATATAGTGTATTTTTACTATTGTGCATATAAAAGTGATACAACCTAAACGGTTTATCATCATATGCTACCGTTACATTGCATAATATAGCATCGATTACTTCTTCGAAGCCATAGTTGCATGATGTTATAATATCAGGTCTGACAATGCCTTGTCGGTTAAAACGTATTTCATATTTACCTCTGTGGTATATATCATCCTTTTCATAATGTCCTGTATATTCTATATACAATGGATATATAGTTTTTCCTAACGAATATATGTTTTGAGGTTTAGTAACTTCATAATAATAACGTATCGTATTCCCATTGGGATCAATACTTTCAGTAAGCATCCATTTTGCGATGTTTCCGTCGATACCTCTTAATACAGCTTCGGTATCAAAAGTATTTGAACCTTTCTTTTTCCCATAATAATGTGTTATTCCGCTACGATCCGTAACACTCCACCAATAATTTTGAGGAGAAGTACCATGGCGTACTATACTATCTTTGGATTCATCAATACGCGCATAAAAACGTTGTTCAGAAGTGTCTGAACGTGGAATAAAATTGGAATTACGATGAGGAAGATATATGGCATTGTCCTTATCTTTCATTACCAATTGTTCTCCATTTAGCAAATACGATTCACTTTCTCTTTTTGATTCATATCGTGGCACACCCCAACGTGTTTCTACTGTTATACATGGTATACTTATGTCCCAACCTATGCCTAACCATCCGTTTCCGCCGTTGCTACTGTAGGTCAGTGCCAAATTGGGTTGCATACCTTGTCGCCCTGCAGGTATCTGCAAGGGGTAGCTAAGGTTGGCTGTACCCATATTGTTGGCTGTAGGTGGTTGTATCATGGTTATCCCTTCCAATGGGTTGGCAGCTTCCAAATCTGTCATCATAGTTGGTACGAAAGCCTGTGTTTCGGGCATTTCGGGAGCTTTCAATATCTCATTTACAAAGTCGGTAAAGTGGGTGGTGAGCGACACTATTTCTTTGTTTACCGTGTCTACCTCTTTTCTAAACAATCGCACCCATGTCTTTTTTTCTTCGTCGTAGTAGCTTGTATATATGTCATCGGGTGTATAGCCGTGTGGTAACTTGCTTTCGTCGTATGCCATCCTAAGTTCGGCGTACGGACTGAAGTGTTCGCCGTTGGGCAGGAATCTATAGCCATTGCCACTGCCAAAGGTTACGTTAACCATCTCGTCTGCCAATGGTGGCAACTCCTCGGTGGTTAGGGCTGTAACGGTATATGTACCTTTGCGTATTATGGCTGTATCGGGTGCCGATAGGCTCACTCCGTCCATTTCCAACATCAAGGACATACCTTTGTCGATACGTACTTTTATATCGCCGGGCAAATCGACCAATGCCATATCCAAAACATTAGTATCAAGTACCGGTACCGATAAACTATCCGTATATGTTTGTGGGGTGTCGCTTATATCGGTTCGAAGCGATTGCTGATTTGTTTCTTTTTCTTTTGCTTGAAAACAGCTATTGAACAATAATATAGCTAAACTTATCAGCAGTAATCTGTGTGCAGTACTATTTCTGTTCATAATATTATTATTTTTATTATTTTACAATCAATTTGGTTGTTTGACTACCTTGTTCGGTTGTTATTGTAACGTAATACACATTGTTGGCCGGCAGCGTGCCTGTAAAAGAGTAGTGCGACTTTTCTTTGTCGTAGTAGCTAACCAGCTCTTTACCTAAGTTGTTATGTATCCGCACTGTTACCTCTGATGCTCCATCAATATCTATAGTGTAATGTCCGCTACTTGGGTTGGGATATACTTGTGTGCTTATCCTTGCCAGCTCGTCAATGTAAGATGTAGATTGTTTTGATTTTTCTTGTATCTTATTCCATAAAAGACGGCCTCGTGCCAACACCATAAATGTGCTGTCGTTGGCAAAAACGATATTGTTGTAATACAATTTTCCGTCGGCTATACTATCGGGGTAGTAATATTCATCGTTGGCTATAAGCACAAGGCTATCGCAGTTGGCAGGCAATAGCAAGGTGTCTACTGCTATTCCGTAGTGTGTGGTGTCCCATACATTATTGCCAAGTGTTTGATTTACTTTCCATATTCGGCTTAGGTATTCTATGTTCGACAATGTATCTTGAATAAATTCTAATGCTCCGTTGTTGTCGCCCAACAAACAGAAACGTCCTTGCATAAGGCTGTCGGCATACAGCGTTATAATACTGCTGTCACATTCGCTTGCACTCTTCATCTGCACAAGACCATAGGTACTATCTACTCCTACTCCCATAATTCTGTTATGATACTTTTTATTGTCGTTGTACCGCCAAAGGATGTTTCCATATCCGTCGGTGTAGTTTACAGGTCCTAATGTTACACCGTATTTTATTGCAAGGTAGCTTTGTACCCGTCTCAAGAGTCCCATTCCGGGCTTGCCTTCAAAGTACATTAATTCTGCCACTTTGATGTGTGTGGTCATGCTATCGGATGCTCCCAATACCAATCTGCAATGTGTCAGAGTGCTATCAGCCTCGATAGGAGAAGTTTGCTGAAGGGTGTTGATGATTGGTCCGGGACGATTGTCTCCACTATATTGTATAGTTGTTTTACCATGATGTATGCTACGAGTAGTAAGACCGCATTGGTTACTATCGCTAAAATACAATTGCCATACTTGTTTTTCATTACTTGCACCCATGGCATGGTATACTACTATGGCTGTATACTCTTCAAAATAAGGAATGCTGTCTAATTCGATATTTTGATTATTGTTTAAAACTATAGCCGGATTGTAGTTATAAGATGTGTTTCCATTATTGCATTTCCACCAATAACTTGGTGTCAATTGTGCTTGTGCTGTGTAGGCAAATATAAGTAATAAAACACCTATTTTAAATGCTGCTTTTCTCATATTGTTCTTAGTTTTTAATTTTGGGCAAATATACAAAATATTTCCAAACCACCAAAATAGAATATCAAAAAAAATATCACATATTTGGTATACTACTGTTAATCAGTATATTTTATAGATGTATTTTTATTAAGATTACTGTGTTTTTATGCTCTTTTCGCATCAAAATTGTCGAACAAAGGTAATTTTTTGACTGCTCTGTTCTTAGTTTTATTGGTTATGTCGGCATATATTTTTGTGGTATCGATATCGGAATGGCACATGAGTTGCTGAACAGTATAGATAGATACATCGTAGGTGAGCAGCATAACGCAGAAACTATGTCGGGCGGTATGGAATGATACTCTTTTTCGTATCTTGGCTGCTTTGCACCACCGTTTTAAGAACTTGTTTATATTTTGAGAAAACTCATTGGCAAAAACTTTACTGCCACTACGTTTCAGACTGCGTAGCAGGTTTTC
>JAGCLZ010000111.1 GCA_017646685.1 Bacteroidales bacterium
TAACATATCTCTGCTTTCGATGCCTACACCTTCTTCGAATGAGGCAATATAAGTAGCATCTTCGGTAACGGTTATAGTACGTGGATTATCGGTATTGCCATCGTTCCAGGTTACAAAATGGTAACCTTCGTTAGGAATGGCAGTTATTGTAATTTCTGTGCCGACTTCATATTCTCCACCTCCCGATACGGTACCCATGCTTCCATTTGCCGATAAAACAGTAATAGTGTATATTTGAGCAAAATTTGCTATATATGTTGCATCTTCGGTTACGGTTATAGTACGTGGGTTATCGGTATTGCCATCGTTCCAACTTACAAAGCGATAACCTTGGTTTGGTATGGCAGTTATTGTAACTTCTGTACCAAACTCATATTCTCCGCTTCCCAACACAGTACCCATGCTTTCGTTGGCAGAAGTTGCAGTTATAGTTACATTGTCGCATATTTCTTCTATATCCACAAAATATTGGCTCCACTGGGAAGAACTATAAGCATCTGCACTACCACAAGGAACCTTAAGTATTGGTATAGCTACTGTATCTGAAAATCCTCTGTATAGTAGTGGAGGATTAACTGATAGAGAAATAACTTCGTACAGATTGTTACAACCAGCGAAAGCTCCATATCGAATAAATCTAACACTATTACCAATAGTAACGGAAGTTAAACCACTGCAATAAGCGAAAGACTCTTGTCCAATCTCAGTAACATTATTAGGAATAGTAATTGAGGTCAAACCACTGCAATAAGAGAATGCACCCGTTCCAATAGCTGCAACACTATTAGGAATAGTAATTGAGGTTAAGCTAGTACAATTGTAAAATGTACCATTATGTATAGTATCCACACTATTGGGAATAGTAACAGAGGTTAAACCGCTACAACCCCAGAAAGCAGAACTTCCAATAGAAGTAACACTATTAGGAATAGTAACGGACGTTAAACCGGTACAACTCTCGAAAGTACCTTCTCCAATATAAGTGACACTATTAGGAATGGTAATAGAAGTTAAGCCGCTACAACCAAAGAAAGCACCTACAGGCGACATACAATCTCCAATAGTAGTGACACTATTAGGAATAGTAACGGAGGTTAAACTAGTACAATTGTAAAATGTATAATTATATATGGTATCCACAGCATTAGGAATAATAACTGAGGTTAAACCGGTACAATCATAGAAGGCACCCACTCCAATATAAGTAACACTATCAGGAATTGTAATAGAAGTTAAACTGCTACAACCACCGAAAGCCCAATCTCCAAAAGAAGTAATACTATTAGGAATAGTAACTGAGGTTAAACCGCTACAACTTTCAAATGAACCATAATAAGAATTAGAAGAACTATCCAAAATAGGACGCAATTCTGTTACATTATAAGTAGTACCATTGTATGCTACAGTGGTAGGTATAACCACACTTCCTGAAATATAGTTATTATAAATCGAGTCTGTTCCCGGTCTTACAACTCCTACATTTGTAGTTCCGCTAATTATTTCGTAGTACAATGTGTGTCCACTTGGGCTTGTGGCACTAAAATCGTATGCCCATGCTGTTTGTAGCACTGCTAATACTGCTACTGCTAAAGTTAATAATCTTTTTCTCATAATATTTAATACTTTATTGTTTTAATAATTTGTAATACGCTCCAACGATACATTACATATTTCATATACCTTTGTTTGCGTGATAATAAATTGACTTTAAAATATTATTTTCTTTACATTTTGCGGTGCAAAAGTACGTATAAATTTTGGAATAATATAGAATTTAACAAAAGAATTTTATTCCTGCTTTTTCAACCCCTATACTTCAATTTCGTAACCATGCGGGTTAGGTATCAAAACTCCCATACTTACGGGTCAAAACCATGGGAGTTTTGGGTCGAAAGTATGGCACTTACGGGTCGTAAACCGCATGGTTTTGGATGGGAAATGCGTGCTGAGGGGTGGATGATTTCGCCGAGTCGACTCCGACACTTCCCCGAGTCGACTCGACGACGTCGCGGAGTCGACTCCTATACCTACAACCAGTCGACTCGGCGAAATGATTGAGTCGACTCGGCGGAGCGTTTGAGTCGACTCGAAATCACAAGGCTTGCAACCCTTGGGTAATAAAAAAAGGGTAACAACTCTGTTCGAGCGTTACCCTTTTTCCGTATTTATGAAAAACGTTTTATTTCACTACCTTTATTGTTTCGCCGTGGTCTTTTATAATAGCACGGTACCACCATTCCGGATATTTAGGTTGTTCGGGGAACTCGCATTGTCCGGGACGATATTGGCTTTCAAGGAATTTTCCATCCTTTTCTTTCTTCACGTTACCGTCAATGTATTTTACCATTAGGAAGTTGTCTAGTTTCTTCCATTCGTTGAACATAAGTTCGGCTTGAGCGTTAGAGAATTTTGTAAGCATATCTATAACAGCTGCAGTATCTTTAGTAGAAGCAAGTTGTTGTTCAGCTACTTTGTCGAACGATGCTACATCTTTCATAAATCCGCTTTCCAAACGGTTTTGAACTTTGATGATGTCTTTTATCATATCGTTGTAGCGAGAGTAAGCAAAGTTTGTAACGCGGTTGAATAACCAGAAAGCCGAAGTTTCGGAATATTCTACCATGCTTCCGTTACCTTCGCGGAAACACAAAGGAATTTTGTTGATACCGCAATACATAGGAGCATATACAGTGCTATAAGTGTCGTCAACACCAAACCAAAGTATACCGCCAATGATGTTTGGCAACCAAGAACGACATTGAGCTACAAAAGAGAAACCGGTTTGTTGAGTAGAAGTAGCACGTTCGTGAACATAGTCAACGCCATCAACAGTCCATCCCATTGGTCTCCAACGGTAAGGACATTGGTAAGGACCTGCACCAAGGTCTTGAGTCATATCCATAGCAGTACCTTCGTAGTGGTCGCGCATCATAGCCATTACATCTTCCAAACCAAGTTTTCTGTCCGGTTTAATCCATAGAGGCATACGAGTAGTGAAGTCGTGACCCATAGCATACTTTTCGTATTGTTTCATATTAGAGTTTACTCTGTTGAAGAAAGCATATACACGGGCTTCGCAACCTCTTGCAGCGCTGAAATCAAGTGGAGCATAGGTGTCGGAGAAGCTGAATTTGCCATCACGTTCGGTGTAGATACCTTTAAGTTTAGCAAAGTCTATAACATCGTAAGCATATACAACATCAACGTTTGGTTCGAAAATGCGAGCCATGTTTTTGCTGCTGATAGAGTTTTTAGAATCTTTTTCCATAGGGAACGCAGTTATACGAGCATGGTTGGCATGACCGCAAACGTATCCATCAGGAACACGCATAGCTACCCATACAGCACCGGGATTCCAGTTTTTGTAAGCTTTTTTAATTTTGGCTTTACCTCTTATAGTGTCGTATTCAGGTTTACCTTTTCCTATAAGGTCCATAACCCATACTTCGTTAGGGTCGGCAATAGAGAACGATTCGCCCGAGCTGGCATAGCCGTAGCGTTCTATAAGTTCAGACATTACTTTTATAGCTTCGCGAGCATTCTTAGCACGTTGAAGAGTAATGTAGATAAGGCTGCCATAGTCTATAACGCCTTGTCCTTCTAGTTCAGGACGACCACCGTAAGTAGTTTCGCTTATAGCCAATTGGTGTTCGTTCATGTTTCCCACTACCGAGTAGGTGTGTTCCACTTGTTCTATTTGTCCAAGAGGGCGACCCGAATCCCAGTCGATAACGGTAAACATAGTTCCTTTTGGGAAAGTAGCTGCTCTACGATAGTACAATTCGCCGTATAGAGTGTGCGAATCAGCAGCGTATGTAATAAATGTAGAACCGTCTTTGCTGGCTCCTTTTGTTACCAAGAAATTGGTACATGCTTCGGCAGTGCTAGCCAAAGCCATCGAAATTGTTAGCAATCCTATTGCTAATGATTTAGTTATTTTTTTCATGATATAATCCTTATTAAATAATTATTATTCTGATTGATTATCTGATTTTCCGTGACAGTTTTTGTATTTCTTACCACTTCCGCATGGACATGGGTCATTTCGTCCCACTTTCTTTTCTACATGTACGGGTTGTGGTTTTTCGCGTTCGGCAGTACGTTGTGCCGACACTCTTTCTTCGCGCGAAGTTTTAAGATTGCGATTGTCGCTGGTAGGCATCTTGGCTTCACGCATATTTTCGTCTTGATTTACCGGCAACGAAGCACGGCTCAAGAACGACGATATTTCGCGATTGATAGTCAAAAGCATCTTTTCAAACAAGTTGAACGACTCGAATTTGTATATCAATAGAGGGTCTTTTTGCTCGTAAGTGGCGTTTTGCACAGATTGCTTAAGGTCGTCCAATTCGCGAAGGTGTTCCTTCCATTCATTATCTATAATGGCAAGGGTAATATTCTTTTCTATGGAAAGACCTATCTCACGTCCCTTGTTTTCGTATGATTTCTTTACGGGAGTAACTATGTTTATAGTCTTTTTGCCATCGGTAATTGGGAAAGCCACATTTTCGTAACGAGTGTTTTCGTACACATTCTTGATAAATGGGAATGCCATTTCTGCCAAACGTGCCATACGATCTTTATAGGAATTATATACTATTTCGTATATTTTATCCACTATACCGTTTTTGCGACCATCGAACAATTCTTTTTCGGTAAACGGCATTTCCATACCGAACACACGCAACATTTCCATTTTAAAACTTTCGTAATCTCTGTCGGAATATGCTTGTTCATATATACCTTCGCAAGTGTCATAAAACATATTGGAAATATCTATTGATAGGCGGTCGCCATACAAAGCATTGCGACGCTTATTGTAGATAACGGTACGTTGATTGTTCATCACGTCGTCGTATTCTAGCAAACGTTTACGAATACCAAAATTGTTTTCTTCCACTTTCTTTTGAGCACGCTCTATAGATTTTGTAATCATAGAGTGTTGTATCACTTCGCCTTCTTGCAATCCCATACGGTCCATCACATTGGCAATACGTTCGGAGCCGAACAAACGCATAAGATTATCTTCGAGCGATATGAAGAACAACGAACTGCCCGGGTCTCCTTGACGTCCTGCACGACCACGCAACTGACGGTCAACACGACGCGACTCGTGACGTTCGGTGCCTATGATAGCCAAACCACCGGCATCCTTCACTCCATCTTTCAGCTTGATATCGGTACCACGACCAGCCATATTGGTGGCAATGGTAACGGTTCCTGCATATCCGGCTTCGGCCACAATGTCGGCTTCTTTCTTATGCAATTTGGCATTAAGTACATTGTGCTTTATCTTACGCATTGTAAGCATCTTGCTCAACAACTCAGACACTTCAACCGATGTTGTACCTACCAATACCGGGCGGCCTTCGTTTCGCAAACGTTCTATCTCGTTGATAACAGCTTGATATTTTTCACGTTTGGTTTTGTATACCATATCCTCCAAATCCTTACGTACAACGGGGCGGTTGGTGGGGATAACCACTACATCCAATTTATAGATATTCCAAAATTCGCCGGCTTCGGTTTCGGCAGTACCTGTCATACCGGCAAGTTTCTTGTACATACGGAAGTAGTTTTGCAAAGTAATAGTAGCGTAGGTCTGAGTAGCCGCTTCAACTTTTACAGCCTCTTTGGCTTCGATAGCTTGGTGAAGTCCGTCAGAATAACGACGTCCTTCCATAATACGACCGGTTTGTTCGTCAACTATCTTCACTTTGTTATCCATAACAACGTATTCAACGTCTTTTTCAAACAAAGTATAAGCCTTCAATAATTGATTTACAGTATGTACTCGATCTGATTGTATTGAAAATTCTTTCAATATCTCATCTTTACGTTGCAACTTTTCTTCTTGCGAAAGATTTTCTTTTTCCAATTCGGCAATCTGAGAGCCTACATCAGGCAATTGGTAGAACTTAGGATTTTCGCCAAGCGAACTTAGGAAGTTGATACCCTTATCGGTCAAATCAATAGTATGTTGTTTTTCATCAATAACAAAATAAAGTTCATCATCAATTATATACATGTTTTTATTTTGCTCTTGCATGTAGAAATTCTCTGTTTTAAGCAAAATGGCTTTCATACCTTGCTCACTCAAAAACTTAATCAAGGCTTTGTTTTTGGGCAATCCACGATGAGCTCTCAGCAACAATTCTCCACCTTTTTTCTCGTCTTCGGGTTTTCCTGAAGCAAGAAGACGTTTTGCATCGGCCAATATCTGGGTTACCAACATGCGTTGAGCATTGTATATCTTTTCTATTATGGGTTTAAAACGGTCAAACTCTTGCACATCGCCTTTTGGGGTAGGACCCGAAATGATAAGTGGTGTACGGGCATCGTCAATAAGCACGCTATCTACCTCATCGACAATAGCAAAATTATGAGGACGTTGAACTAATTCATCGGGATTACGCGACATATTGTCACGCAAATAGTCGAAACCAAATTCGTTATTGGTTCCGTAGGTAATATCTGCCAAATAAGCATTTTTACGTTCTTCTGAATGTGGTTCGTACTTATCTATGCAGTCAACTTTCAATCCATGAAATTCAAACAACATTCCCATCCATTCAGAGTCACGTTTTGCCAAATAATCATTCACTGTAACCACATGCACACCTTTTCCGGGAAGAGCATTAAGATATACAGGCAATGTAGCTACAAGGGTTTTACCTTCACCGGTAGCCATTTCGGCAATCTTACCATTGTGTAGCACTATACCACCAATAAGTTGCACATCGTAGTGTACCATATCCCATTTTATGGTATTGCCACCTGCCGACCAAACGTTTTTGTAATATGCCTTATCGCCTCGTATAGTAACACTATCACGTACTGCCGAAAGGTCGCGGTCGCGGTCGGTAGCAGTTACCTCTACTTCTTCATTTTCTGCAAAGCGACGAGCAGTCTCTTTCACTACCGCAAAAGCCTCTGGCAAAATCTTATTAAGTACTGTTTGTGTTTTTTCGTATGATGTTTTTTCTAATACTTCGATACGCTTATAGATATTTTCTTTCTCTTCAACAGGCATATCGTATTCGTTCTCTATACGAGCACGCAATTCCTGTAATTCGGTTTCCTCTTTTTCTATAGCATTGCATATCTTGGTTTTAAATTCTATTGTTTTTCCTCGGAGGTCATCGTTCGACAAGGTTTTTATTGTTTCATACACAACTTTTGCCTCGTTAACGAAAGGCATTACCTCTTTCAAATCGCGTTGCGACTTATTCCCAAATATTTTCGACAAAAAATTAGCCATCTATCTATTTTTATTATCTTATTAATTTAATGTTACTTATACCTATATTTAATACAATGAACTTTGCATATAAAAACGTACAAAGATACAAAATTTATTTCGTAATCGGAAATATTTATTTTGTCATAATATTTTCGCAGATTTTACATCCGAAAATATATGGTTAAAACAGTTGGAATCTATTGATTGTATAAATTCTGTAATAGCCAATCTTACAAGGCAAGTATTTTGATATACAAATCAAAATTTATGTAACAAACTAGGAACTAAAATTTACATCACGAGGTAGATTTATCTACATCACGTAGTAGTTGAATTTACATCACGAGGAAAATTTGCCTACATCACGATGCAATTTTAGAGGATATATTGGCTGAAAAATTGACAATATATCGTCACGATTGTTATACCCTATTGCGGAGGTATTGACAATAGGGTGTAAATTTAATTCATCCTGGGTATTATCGAATTAATTATTTGAACTTAAATATACCTAAAAAACAAACAATAAATCTGACGAAAGGAAATAATATGCAACAAATAGACAATTTTTCTATTTCAGATTCGTTATTTTCCCACAAACGCATTAAACAACATAAAAACAAAATAAGATAAAGTAATGAGTATTTGGATTTTATTTGGAGCATTTGCTCTACTGAGTTATCTAATTAGCAATCGATTGGAATCGAAATTCAAAAAATATTCCAAAATACCGATGAATTATGGTATGACGGGCAAAGATGTAGCCGAAAAAATGCTTCACGACAATGATATATACGATGTTCAAGTAGTATCGGTCAAAGGCACTCTTACAGACCACTATAACCCTGCCAACAAGACAATAAACCTTAGCGAAGACGTTTATTACGGTAACAGCGTAGCTGCGGCTGCCGTTGCTGCCCACGAAACAGGACATGCCGTACAACATAGCACTGCTTATTCATGGCTGCAAATGAGATCGTCATTAGTGCCTATCGTAAGCTTTGCCTCTCATTGGGTTCAATGGGTATTGTTGGCCGGAATACTTCTTGTCAATACATTCCCCAACCTACTACTTATTGGAATATGCTTGTTTGCAATGACTACTCTTTTCAGCATCATAACCCTGCCTGTCGAAGTCAACGCTTCAAAACGTGCGTTGGTATGGTTAAACACTCATAATGTTACCACCCCTACAACACAAAACTACGCTGAAGATGCTTTACGTTGGGCTGCTTACACTTATTTCATCGCCGCCCTTACATCGCTAGCAACTCTTGTTTACTACATATTTATATACTTGGGTAGAAGAGATTAATCAACATAACTTAGAATATTACAATGCAAAAAGTCCCTATAAATACGATATATTTTTGGGACTTTTTGTTTTATAGTGTCGAAAACATCTTTTGAACAACATTATTAATAGACATGAACAAAATACAACAAATTATTGCCAAACCATGGGTAATTGTTTCTTTGTTTGTACTATTTTCGGTAATAGCAAGCACCCAATCATTACTGCGTGGCTCTAAACATTATGCATACGAGGGCAAAGAGTATGTACAAACTCATTACAACAATTACGTCATTTTCAAGCATTCTTTCAATCATCTGCAAGAGGGAAAGGACTTATACACCTTGCATCTTGATGAGCATTGGGATTTATTTAAATACACTCCCACATTTGCTGCATTCTTTGGCTTGTTTGCATCATTGCCCGATTGGCTTGGCCTCAACTTGTGGAATCTGCTCAATGTTCTTGTTCTTGCATTATCAGTTTATTATCTACCACGAATAGATAATTATAAAAAAGGTATGGTACTACTGATATGTGCCATTGAGATGATTACATCAATACAAAACTCTCAATCCAATGCTCTTATTGCAGGATTGACGATACTTTGCTTCGGATTATTGGAAAACAAAAAATATCTTTGGGCTACATTGTGCATCGTAGCATCGTCATACATCAAACTATTTGGCATAGTAGGCTTTGCATTATTCCTATTGTACCCAAATAAGGTTCGCTCTGCGATATACTCTCTATTATGGGCTGTGGTTTTATTTACAGTACCGTTGTTGGTGGTTAGTTGGGAACAATACAGCTATCTGCTATCCAGCTTCCTTAATATGATTGGCAACGACCATAGTGCCTCGTACGGATATTCGGTGTTGGGGTGGCTAAACTCGTGGTTTGGATGGGATGGAAATAAATTTGCAATCGTAGCCATAGGTGCTTCTGTTTTTATGCTACCCTTTTTACTCACTAAACAATACCCCGATATCAATTTTCGAATAAATATACTTGCATCGTTACTTATTTGGATTGTTATATTCAACCACAAAGCAGAGTCTCCTACTTTCATAATAGCAATAGCAGGAGTATCAATATGGTTTATATTCGCACAAAAAAATTGGACAAACTGCCTACTATTTGCATTAGCATTTATCTTTACATCACTATCGCCAACCGATATTTTTCCAAAGAATTTTCGCGAAAGCATTGTCAATCCATATTGTCTCAAAGGTGTTGCCTGCATAGCGGTATGGATAAAGATAATGATTGATTTCTTATTGATATATGTCAAAAATGCAGATGCTTTGCAACGGTGTTGCAAACGAAACTGAAACAAAAAATGGTAGAAACGGCACCAAGGTTCTACCATTTTTTTTGTGTAAACACTATAATCATTATCCTGCAAGATAGCCTCCTTTGAGTTTGTTTTTTTCATCAGTTTTTAAACCCTCCAAGGTTCTCCGGAGAAGACTCCAAGGTTCTCCGGAGAAGACTCCAAGGTTCTCCGGAGAAGACTCCAATGTTCTCCAAAGAAGAGTGCACTCTTCTCAAAACACCTTTTCGAAGTTGTTTTTCTAATGAACGAAAGTATAATTTTAGAATATGGGAAAACTTAAATCTTAGTTTGCCTATGATTTGGGGTAATATTATGGTTGACATCCGATTGGATAAAAATCTGAGAAGCGGAATTGCCAACCATATTTTTGCAAACGTTCTACTCTGCCAAAGAGAATATTTCTTCTATTTCCCAATTGTTTCTCAGCTCTATTGTCTTTGGCAAAAAATAAACGGGTTCCGACTGCCTATTATTCCAATAATTTCCTGGATCCCATTTTCCGTTGCAATTCAAATCTTTAATTATCCTCACCTTATATGTTCCGGCCGTAAGGTTTGGAAATACAGCCGTTGCTTTATGGGCAACCTTTTGAGCTATTACTTTGTCCTTTTCCGAAAGTATCTGAACAATA
>JAGCLZ010000112.1 GCA_017646685.1 Bacteroidales bacterium
CGGAAGAACAATTGTTGATTATTGAAATTCAGTATATTGAAAAAGCTATATTTTGTTTAGCGGACACTAATAATTTTTTACCATACCCTACGCTAAAAGTTCCCATCCCCTACATATAAACTTCCTAATCCCTACTACAAAACTATATCCCAAGCCTTGGGATAAATATCCCAAGGCTTGGGACGAATATTTCAAGGCTTGGGATATTCGTCCCAAGCCTTGAAATATAGAAATGCAGTGGGGATAAATATTTTTTATGGTAGGTATGTGTTACTTTTACGGTAGGGTATAAAAACAATGGTATTATGGTTTCTTTCCGTTCAAAGCTATGCACGATTTTTGCTTATCCCAAGCTATCTGCTTCCTTATCCTTACTTTATTGTTGCAATCTTCATGGGACGAACTTTCGCGAAGGCGTATGTTTCCCATAAAAGGGATAGTGTGTTTTTTTGTACATGTCCAAATTGTTGTAACAATATTTGAGCAAGAAAAATCTGTAATACTTTGCTATTATAATAACATTGTGTATCTCATACTTTTTGTTGTAAAAGGTGTGCGTTTGGAGTAAAATTCTTATCTTTGTAAAGTTTATATGCAGTAGCGTATAATGATAATAGTTTGATAAATAAGAATATAAATAATGGTGTACAATAATTATATGAGAAAAATTGTCCTACTGTTGCTTGCCGGCATTGTCTCTTTGGAAGCTTCGGCACAAACGATGTGCGAAATGGAGATGAGCAAAAAGAATTATAAGGAATACCAAAAGGCTTGCGAAATGTACGAAAGAGGGCAGTATACGGCTAGTACCGGTATACTTAAGAAAATAGTTTCGGACGAGCCCGAGGTGGCAGAGCCGTACTTCGTTTTGGGGCTTATAGCAGCCAAGAAAGAGAGTCTTGCTGCGTTGGATAAAAATATGTCGAAGGTATTGGCTCTGTGTCCCGACTTTCCCGATGCACGTCTGCATTATTATATGGGGCTGGTCCATTATAGCTACGAACGTTACGAGCAGGCTGTAATAAGCTTTGACAATTTCTTCGGTATGGCCGAGATGGAGATGGATGGCCGATATGATACCTACATCGAGGAAGCCGAATCATATTCGTATTGGTCTCGTACACTAGCCAAAGCATACCTCAATCCGGTGCCGTTCGAGCCCAAAAGCATACAAGGCATATCAACCGAAGCCAACGAATATTTGGCCTACAAAACTGTAGATGGCAGCCGTATGTACTTTACTCGCGATGTGGTAAAGAATGAGGATAACAGTTCCTTTTATAAGCATGACCTCGAAACGCGTGTGGCAATGATGATAGAGAGCCATAGGGAGAAAGATGGAACCTTTGGCAAAGGCAGGCGAATGCAACCACCGTTCAATACCGGAAAAAACGAGGGAACATTTACTCTTACAGCCGATAATAAGTTGCTCTTCTATTCTATAACCCAGCAAACCAAGGCCGATTATGCCAACTGCGATATATATTTTTCGGAATACAAAAACGGCGAATGGACCGAGCCACAGAATGCCGGAAGCAATGTAAATACCGCTTCCACCTGGGAGTCGCAACCCTCTATAACCCCCGATGGTAATTATCTTTATTTTGCCAGCAACCGACAAGGTGGCTATGGCGGTACCGATATATGGTGCGTGCATAGGTTGCCTAATGGCGATTGGAGCCGTCCGGAAAACTTGGGCCCTTCGGTAAATACAGAGGATAACGAACGTTCGCCATTTATTCACCCCGATGGTGTATCACTATACTTCGCCTCCAATGGTTGGGAAGGTTTGGGCGGATATGATATGTACTACACCAGGGTAGATGATTCGAGAGGGCAGAAACCGTTAAACCTTGGACATCCTATCAATACCGAAGGCGATGAATTTTATTTCGGAGTTGATACCGATGGTGAGAAAGCATATTTTTCATCAAACAAATATCCAAGTAAAGGAGGTATGGATATCTATGAGTTTGACCTTTATCCTGCCATAAAGCCACAGAAAGTATGTGTGATAAAAGGAAGTGTGGTGGATGAAAATGATAATCCTATAGGTGGCGAGTTGGAACTTTTTATTACAGCCGGGGCAAAGGAGAAATCATTGTATAGGATAGACGATGCCGAGGGAACTTTTACAGCCGTACTCAATCCAAAGAATGATTATATACTTATAGCTAAGCGTGAAGGATATGCTTTTTCGAGTGTTTTGGTTACAAAACATACAGTATTGCCGGCCGATTCGATTTTGCATTTCAAGATATTACCTATCGAAGTGGGTGGAAGTTATCAAATAAATGATATAGTGTTTGGTCTCAACTCGGCCGAACTTACTGACAATACTCGTTTGGTTATTAATGCCTTTATCGAATTTCTGAGAGATAATCCCAAAGTGCATGCTACCATAGAGGGCTATACCGACAATGTGGGCGATGAAGAGGATAATCAAAAACTATCCGAACAACGTGCAAAAGCAGTTTATGATTATCTTATTGCCAATAGGGTTCGGCCCGATAGGTTGCAATACAAGGGTATGGGTTCGGCCAATCCAGTTGCCACCAACGATACCGAAGAGGGTAGGGCAAAGAATAGACGAACGGTATTTGTGATAACTGAAAACTAATTATTATAGATTTATGAAAGATATTTTTCGCATATTCCGATATTTGAAATATTTTCCCAAGCAGATATTTCTCAATATCTTCTTTAATATCTGTTTTGTGTTTTTCTCGTTGTTCTCGTTTGCCATGATAGTACCATTTATCGAACTACTATTTGGCGTAACAAATCCGCCGGAGGCAGAGCCTGTTTTTGCTTTCAATCAGGCTGCTATTACAGATTGGCTTACTTGGCAGTTGTATCAACTTAAGATTGCCCATGGAGCGTGGAAATGTTTGTTCTTGGTTGCTATAGGGTATATATGTTGTTCCTTTTTGTCCAATACTTCGCGGTATTTGGGAATGTATTTCTTAAGCCCTATTCGTAACGGGATGATACAACGTATTCGCAACGATTTTTATCATCATATTACCATATTGCCTATATCTTTCTTTTCTGCACAACGCAAAGGCGATATCATAAGTAGGCTTTCCAACGACTTGGCCGACATAGAATGGTCTGTGTTCAATTGCTTACAAATGTTGATCAAAGACCCTATCAATATAATAGTGTTTTCATTGGTGTTGGTTTTTATTAGTCCCAAAATGGTGCTGTTTGCAGTGGTTGTTATGCCGGTAGCTTTGTTTATTGTCAGTAGGGTTGGCAAGAGTTTAAAACGTAATTCAACCAAGGGGCAAGATAAGTTGGGCTATCTTTTCTCGGTTTTAGAAGAGGCTGTGTCGGGTATAAAGATTGTCAAATCGTTTAATATGGAAGAAGAAATGAGTGGCAGGTTTGAGTATGAGAATCACGAATATACTCGACGGATGATACGTGTGGCCAAGCGTAAGGAATTGGGTTCACCACTTATCGAGTTGTTGGGAACTCTTATTTTGGTTACGGTAGTTATATTTGGGGGAACACTTGTCGTTAATGGCGAGATGCGTCCTGCAATACTGATATTCTTTGTTATAATATTTTCACGCATCATTCCTCCTGTCCAGGCAGTGATATCGGCCTACTACAATTTGCAGAAAGGTAGTGCTGCTGCCCACAGAATATTCGAGGTTTTGGACCAAGATGAGCTTATTCATGAAAAAGATAATGCGGTGGTGAAGACTACTTTTGAAGATAAAATCGAATACCGTAATGTATCGTTCGCTTATCAAGCCGACAATGTGTTGGAGGATATAAACTTTACTGTAGAGAAAGGGAAAACCATTGCTATTGTTGGGCCTTCGGGCGCCGGAAAAACAACGTTGGTAGATCTTTTGCCAAGGTTCTACGACTGTTCTTCGGGTGATATTTATATTGATGGCGTATCTATAAAGGATATGAACATCAATTCCCTCAGAGCTTTGATCGGAATAGTATCGCAAGAGAGCCTGCTGTTTAACGATAGTGTATTACATAATATAGCTTTTGGTCAGCGCAATGTAGATAAAGAAATGGTGGTAGCAGCTGCCAAGGTGGCAAATGCCGACGAATTTATAACCAAAATGCCCAATGGCTACTATAGCGTTGTTGGCGATAGGGGTGTTGCCCTTTCGGGTGGGCAACGGCAGAGGTTAAGCATCGCTCGGGCTGTGCTTAAAAATCCGCCAATACTTATCCTTGACGAAGCAACATCGGCTTTGGACACCGAGTCGGAGTTCTATGTACAAGAAGCTCTCCAACTGTTGATGGAAAACAGAACGGCAATAGTTATAGCCCATCGCCTTTCAACCATACAATATGCCGACGAGATAATAGTGATGGATAAAGGTAAAATTGTCGAACGAGGAACGCATCAAAAACTGATTGAAAACAACGGTTTGTACAAAAAACTAATCGATTTGCAGTCGTTTTTGTAGAAAAGTAGATGTAAAATATTGTAGAAATATATCTTTTGTAATCAGTAGATTAAAGGGGAGGAGGAGAAAATATTTTCATTGAAAGGCAAAAAGTACGTTGTATATTAAAAAAAAAGCGTACTTTTGCAAACCGAAAAAAACAGGAAAGATGCTCGAGTGGTTGAAGAGGCACGCCTGGAAAGTGTGTAAACGTCAAAAGCGTTTCCAGGGTTCGAATCCCTGTCTTTCCGCAAAGACTTTGCAATGGTTTTGCAAAGTCTTTTTTCTTTTTCTGATAAAAAAAGCGTGTAAATTTGCATATTACACTTTTTTTTTGTTACTTTGTGCCATGCTTTGGAAAGCATAGAAATGTATAGAATAGTACTAATCAGTAAAATAGATATAGTTATGATTATAAAAAAAGTCTTTAAAAATATTGTTTCAGCCACTTTAATGGTAGGATTATTGTTGGTTTGTGGTGCTACAGTGTCGTCTTGTTCTTCCTCTAAAAAGGCAGGAACTATGTATAAAGTAGAGTCGAAAAAATCAACGATGATAAATAAGAATTTTAAGGTAAAAGGTAATAATAAAAACCATCGCTCTACTTATCGTTCTTATTAAGCTGTAGACATTATTTGAGTTTTATCGTATAAAAATAGTACATGTTCTTTTTCGGGACATGTACTATTTTTTTTGTTGTTTTGGATGAGTTATTTGTAAGATTTACTTTCGCTAACTACACAATCCATAGGTATGTCAAACTCTTCGGTAGGTACTTTATCCACTATCTGAAAGTCGAAACCCACACCTATTTTGTATGCTTTGTTGGTCGATAGTAGTTTATCGTAATATCCGCGGCCGCGACCCATTCGGTTGCGGTTCTTGTCGAAGGCTACTCCGGGAACAATTATCACCTTTATTTTCGTTAGGTCGTCGTAGTCATCTCCGGTAGGTTCGCCAATGCCAAATTGTTCGCTTATAACCATGTTGTCCATGCCCCGGTAGGGCTTTATCCGAAGGTCGTCGCCATCCACCACCGGCAGTAATAACGTTTTCTTGTCGGCCCATTGTTTTACAAAATCGTGAGTATATACCTCGTCGGCCATAGACCAGTAGAGCAGTACCACCTCGGCCGCCTTAAATTGTTCGTTCTCCTCCACCTGTTGCCAAATGCTTTCAGAGCGTTGTTGTTTTTCCGCCAAGGTTATCTTTTTCTTCTCTGCGCGTATCCATTTGCGCAATTCGTCTTTTGTCATAATGATATGTGTTATTTACTTAAAAAGTCGTATGAGCAAGATCACTCATACGACTTTTGTTTATTTCGTTTTTAGAAAGGAAGGTCGTCGTCGGTGCCCATAGCGTCTTGCGATGGTGCCGAAGCAAAATCCGGAGCCGGAGCCGATGGCATTTGTTGCGAAGCCGGAGCATTGTATGCAGGCTGTGCCGGAGCTGCAGCGAAGCCCGGTTGTACAGGTGGATAGCCACTGCCCATAGGCGCAGGGTTGAAGGTATCTATTCTGAAACAACGCAAATCGGTGTACCAACGGTCTTGAAATTCGCGCGACTCGGGCGAAAAGTGTACATTAATTTGTGTGCCCAAGGCTATGCTTTTTATCATTCCCACTTTATCTTCGCCAAACATTGTAAATGCTACCATGCGTGGATATTGTTCCGTAGTTTCGATAACAAAACCTCCTCTTACCCATCTTCCTCTGGCCGATTCGCCTGATTGTTCGGGCAATATTCTGATTAATTTGCCTATAATTTCCATATATTAAAGGTGTATTATTTTGATTTATAAAATATTATTTCTCTTTATCGTTGCGATAATTGTTTACAAAGGTACGATAAAACTTTCAATTTTGTGCAACAAAATTGAAAGTTTTCTTCAAAAAAGCATTAATGATGTGATGTATAAAGCAGTAGAGCCAAATGCTGAAAATTCGGTATCAATTGTCGTTTGCGGTTGATATACTTTTTGCTTGTGCTTGAAACACTTTTTGTTTTTGATACTATGCCGGTAAGCATAATCAAAAAGCATCTTAACGGAAAGTAAAAAGTGTTTCGACGGGGAGTGAAAATTATTTTAACCATGTATGAATGCCTTTGCCATATATTCCCTAAGGCGAATAATGTTTTTCAGACGTTGCCTTAAGTATTATCTGTTAGCTTTTTGGATTTGATGTAACAAAAATGTAACAATTTGGAAATCCTTCATTAATGTTTTTCCGTTTTCTTTGCAAAGAAATAGCACATAATAATATACGGCTATAGCTTTGTATATTAAATTATTAACGTATTAAAAGTAAAACAAAAAATGAATGTTTTTTCCATCCTTGCGGGATTGCTCGAAATAGTAGGGGCCTTGGGTATATTCCTCTACGGCATGAAACTGATGAGCGATTCGCTTCAGAAATTGGCGGGAAATAAAATGCGTAACATCCTTTCCCGCATGACTTCCAAACCTTTTAGAGGTATTGTTACCGGAGCTTTTGCCACTACGGTCATACAGTCGTCGAGTGCCACTATAGTAATGGTGGTAAGTTTTGTCAACGCCGGTTTACTATCGTTGGCAGGAGCAGTAGCCATCATTATGGGTGCCAACATAGGTACTACAGCCACAGCTTGGGTTATATCGCTGTTGGGATTGAAATTTTCGATGGCCGATTTGGCAATACCCTTGGTAGCCATTGCCATACCGTTTATATTCTCGAAGCATAGCCGTCGCAAGTCGATAGGAGAACTTATCATAGGTTTTTCGCTTCTTTTCCTTGGTATCGAATTTATGAAGAACGCCATGCCGGATATCAACCAATATCCCGAAGTGTTGCAGTTTATAGCTCAGTACTCCGATTATGGCTACGGTTCAATACTGCTGTTTGTGCTTATAGGCACGGTGCTTACGCTTATAATGCAGTCGTCGAGTGCCACAATGGCTATTACTCTTGTGATGTGTAGCCAAGGCTGGATAAGTTTCGAGGTGGGAGCAGCAATGGTGCTTGGCGAAAACATTGGTACAACCATCACCGCCAATCTTGCCGCAATGGTGGCCAACAATTCGGCCAAGAAAGCAGCGCTGTCGCATCTAGTGTTTAATATGATAGGAGTATTATGGATGCTGATAGTGTTCTACCCATTCACTAAACTTATAGGCTATATAACTCTACAGATGGAAGGTACATCGCCGTTTACCGACGCTTTGGCTATACCGGTGGCATTGTCGCTGTTCCATTCTATATTCAACATTGTCAACACATCGCTATTGGTATGGTTTATTCCTGCGATAATAAAGATTGTAAACCTTATAATAAAGACCAATCCCGAGGAAGACGAAAGTTTCCGCCTGCAATATATTCCTTCGGGCCTTATGAATACTTCGGAGTTGGATATACAAAGTGCCAAATTGGAGATAGAAACTTTTTCGGACCGTGTACTTAGGATGTACTCCTTTTTGCCGGAATTGGACAGCACCAAAAACGAGAACGAATACCAAAAGATATTTGAGCGTACAGCCAAGTACGAAGATATTACCGACCGTATGGAGATAGAGATAGCACGATTCCTTACCAAGATTTCGGAAGGCGACCTCAGCAACGAGGGTTCGCAAAAGATAAGTTCGATGTTAAGAATTATAGACAACCTCGAAAGTATTGGTGACTCTATATACCAAATGGCTATACTTAAGCAAAATCAAAAAACGCAGAACGTGGCGCTTGATAAGGAATGTAGGGGATACCTAAATAAGATGTACGATATGGTAGGTAAGGCATTGGAGATAATGAACAGCAACCTACACAAGGACTACAACACTGTAACTTTGGACGAAGCCAACGAGGCCGAGAAAGAAATAAATGCTTTGCGCGACTCGTTACGCAGCCACCATTTGGAATCTATCAAAGCCGGCGCGTATTCCTATCAGGTAGGAACGGTGTATAGCGGAATGTATGCTTTGTATGAAAAAATTGGAGACTTTGTAATAAACGTGTCTGAAGCTGCAACCAATACCAAGAAATTGGGCGAATAATTAAGTAATATACATTTCTTTTTGATAATACAATGGAGGATTGTGATATGACAAAACAAAATTATTGCGTAATAATGGCCGGCGGTATAGGTAGCCGTTTTTGGCCTTTGAGTAAGGACAATTATCCAAAGCAGTTCTTGGATATATTGGGAACAGGCAAAAGTTTTATCCGTAGCACGTTCGACAGATTTTTACCCATAGTACCTGCCGAGAATTTTTTGGTAGTAACCAATGCTGCTTACAAGGAATTGGTGCTCGAACACCTGCCGCAGATAAAGCCCGACCAAGTGCTGTGCGAACCTATGCGGAGGAACACTGCTCCGTGTATAGCCTACGCCACATATCATATAATGGCCAAATGTAAAGATGCCAACATAGTGGTTACTCCTGCCGACCATTTGGTAACCAACGAGGTGGAGTTTCAACGCATCATATCAAAGGCTTTTGACTTTGTGGCACAACCACAGCACAACCAATCGCTGCTTACGATAGGTATACAACCTACGCGTCCCGAAACAGGTTATGGATATATACAGGTGCCTGAGGACTCTGTAGCCGAATTGGGAACAGTTGTTAAACTGAAAAGCTTCACCGAAAAACCAAACCTCGAAAAAGCCAAACAGTTCCTTGCTGCAGGTAGCTATTTCTGGAACTCGGGAATATTTGTGTGGTCGATGAATGGAATAAAAACAGCTTTCGATACATATTTGCCCGAAATAGTAGAAGTGTTTGATAGAGGTAAAGAAGTGTTTGCTACCGTAGGCGAGCAGGAGTTTATCAACGCCAATTTTGCCGACTGTACCAACATATCTATCGACTATGGGGTGATGGAAAAATCGCCAAACACATATACCATTCCCGCCAACTTTGGCTGGAGTGACATCGGGACTTGGGGCTCGCTTTTTAATCACGCTGCCAAAGATATCAATAACAATGCAGTGGCCGGCAAGGTTGTGCTTGTAAATACCAACAGTACAATAGTAAATATACAAGAAGGTGTAGAAGCGGTGGTGCAAGGATTGGAAAATTATCTGGTAGCTTATCGTGACAATTCGTTGCTAATATGCAAGCTAACTGACGAACAGAAGATAAAAGAATGGATTGCAGAGCTGTAAAAGATATTAGATACTAGATGTAAATGCTTGCAATATAGTAGATTATTTTCTTATGAAAAAAACTATTGCAGATATGCAAAAAAAATAGTACCTTTGCAGTTCGAAAAAACGAAGTAAAACAATAATAATACAATATAACAATGGCAAAACTATATAACGCAGTTTCAGCTGAAGAAGCTGTAAAAGTAATAAAATCGGGCGACCACGTGCATATTAGTTCAGTATCGTGTGCACCAATGTGCTTGATAGAAGCAATGTGCGAACGCGGAGAACGCGGAGAACTTAAGGACGTTCATATCCATCACCTACATACCGAAGGACCTGCACCATACGTAGATCCTAAATTCGAAGGAGTGTTCCAACATGATGCCTTCTTTGTAGGAGCAAATGTTCGCAAGAGTGTACAACAAGGCTACGCCGATTACATTCCTGTATTCTTGAACGAAACAGCTCGTCTTTATCGCGACAATTATATCAAGTGTAATGTTGCTCTTATCCAAGTAACTCCTCCGGACGAATTTGGTTATGTTTCGATGGGGCCTTCGGTTGATGCTACTCTTGCCGCAGTAGAAAACGCCGACTTTACCATTGCAGTAATCAACAAATATGTGCCTCGCACTTTTGGTGACGGTCTTATTCACCTTAGCAATATAGATATATTTGTGGAAAAGGACGAACCTCTTGAAACAGCGGCTCCCGGTCAACCTTCCGAGATAGAAAAAGCTATCGGACACCATTGTGCCGAACTTATCGAAGATGGTGCTTGTCTTCAAATGGGTATAGGTTCTATTCCTAATGCTACACTTTCGTGTTTGACCAACCACAAAGACCTTGGTGTTCATACCGAAATGTTCTCTGATGGTATATTAGATCTTGTAGAACGCGGAATTATTACCGGTGCCAACAAGGCTTTGGATAAATATAAAATGGTATCAACTTTTGTTATGGGTTCGCAAAAGACCTACGACTTCTTGCACAACAATCCTCGCGTGCTTATGAAAGATGTGGCTTATACCAATGACCCATTCGTTATAGCTCAACAACCAAAAATGGTGTCTATCAACTCGGCTCTTCAAGTAGATATTACCGGACAAGTATGTGCCGACTCTCTTGGAACTAAGTTCTATTCAGGAGTAGGTGGTCAGATAGACTTTATTTATGGTGCTTCGCGTTCCAAAGGTGGCAAAGCCATCATCGCTATGCCATCCGTTACTGCCAAGGGCGTAAGCAAAATTGCTCCTACTTTGACTGAGGGTGCGGGCGTTGTAACTACAAGAAATCACATTCATTGGTTCGTAACTGAAAATGGTGCTGTAAACCTTTACGGAAAAACATTACAAGAACGTGCCAAACTTATCATCTCGATAGCAGACCCAAGTGCTCAAGAAGAATTGGATAAAGCTGCTTTCGAACGCTTCGGTTCGCACTATCATTTTGTGAAGAAATAAAAAAGTATTCCAATATACATATTAGTATTGAAAGGGGTGGGAAACACCCCTTTTTTATAGCTTGAAATTAGTGGTTGGTAGGGGAAACTCTATTGCTGTAGGATTGTTCAATAATAAAAACATAAACTATAAATTGATATGTTCTCGGAAATAAATTTTGTAGAAATCGTCAGTGCGTTTGTAGTGCTCTTTGCTATAATTGATGTTACGGGGTCGATACCAATATTTCTAAGTCTGAAAAATCAGCAGAAGAGTATCAAACCATGGCAGGCCTGCTTGGCATCGCTAGTGTTGTTTGTGGTATTCTTTTATTCGGGCGATGCGTTGCTAAAACTCTTCGGTGTCGATTCGGCATCCTTTGCAGTAGCTGGTGCACTAGTTATCTTTATTTTGGCGCTAGAGATGGTTTTGGGTATTGAGATTATCAAAAATGAAGGTGGAGGCAATGGAGCATCTATTGTCCCGATAGCTTTTCCTCTTATTGCCGGACCGGGAGCATTAACAGCCCTGCTTTCATTGCGTGCCGACCATGCTGTGATAAATATTTTGATAGCTTTGCTCCTTAATGTGCTTTTTGCTTTTATAGTGCTAGCTTCGATTGATAAGATTGAGAAGGTTTTGGGCAAAGCAACCATCTTTATTTTGAGAAAGTTCTTTGGCGTTATTCTTTTGGCTTTGGCAGTAAATATGTTTGTGGACAATCTTGCCACAGTTATTGCTTCGCTCAACTAAAAGATAGTTGACGAAAAAAAAACTAACGTACTACTGCTTATTATTTCAAAAGAATACGTATCTTTGCAAATTGTTTTGATAAGGATAAAATAATACTAAAAGATTAAAAAACACTCAATTAAATGTTGCAAAACTGTCACATACTTGCTATAGACTTAGCCGGCTATGCTTCTACTATTGTCAAGGGCGTAGGGTTTGGTGTTACCCTTTCTTTTGTTGCAGGCCCGGCAATGTTTGCCCTTATCCAAACAAGTCTTACCAATGGCTTCAAGGCCGGTGTACATTTGGCTTTTGGTATTTCGCTTAGCGATATATTTATGGTTTTTCTCACTTTGTTGGGCTTTTCGTCGCTTATGGATAATCCGCAAAGCAAGATGATTCTTTCCATAGTGGGCGGAATAGTTATGGTACTATTCGGTGTATACACTTATATGCGTAAAACCGTATCGAAAGATCCCGGCATAACATCGGCGGTGGACTTTAAAAAGAAAAAAACTTCCTACCTTCCGTATATTGGCAAGGGCTTCCTTTTTAATATTGCCAACCCTTCGGTGTGGGTTTACTGGCTTATACCTGTAGGTATCGCCTCGTCGTTTCCGGCAAGGGAGCAGAGCTATCTTTTTATGATTTCGCTCCTCGTTACTATCCTTAGTTTTGATATTCTCAAGTGTGCCATATCCTATAAGTTAAAGACCATTCTTACTCCAAAGATACTGCATATAGTAAACAAAGTGGTGGGAGTAATACTTATGGCGGTAGGTCTATATTTTATAGTTAGCGAATTTCTTCCCAAAGAGATTGTAGAAATGTTTTAAGCAACAATGAAGAAAGATACTGTAGTTTGTGGATTGTTGGTAGCCTTGGGCAGTATAGTGCTGTCGGCAGTGGTAGTGGCCGGTTTTATGCTGCTTTTTGCTTTGTCGCCGGTTGATAATCTGAAATTCTTTGTCCTTTCGTTTGTAGCACCCGTGGTGTTGTTGCGCTATTATGTCAAGAAGTTGCAGTATATGTCGGCAGCCAAAGGTGTCGCCTTGGCGTTGTTTGGCACAATGTTACCTTTTATTATTCTTCTAGCTAGGATGGGCCAAATATTGTAGCCTTTTCATAGTAACCTATCCACAAAATTATCGTATAACTATACTCTGTGTGGGTACCTGTGGTGCCTATACAATATATATAGTATAATAGATAATAAATTAAACGATAGGATTATTTTTTATGAAGTACTACATTATATCTGGCGAAGCCTCGGGCGACTTGCATGGCTCCAACCTTATGAAAGCAATATACCGTCACGACCCGCAGGCCGAAGTGCGTTTTTGGGGTGGCGACCTCATGCAAAGTGTGGGTGGAACGATGGTAAAACATATCCGCGACCTTGCCATTATGGGCATAGTGGAGGTGGTGGCACATTTGCGTACTGTGTTGGCCAATATAAGGCTGTGTAAGCAAGATATCCTTGCCTATAATCCTGATGCAGTTGTTTTTATAGACTATCCGGGTTTCAATCTTCGTATTGCCAAGTTTACCCATAGCCATGGCTTCAAGAACTTTTATTATATCTCGCCTCAGGTGTGGGCTTGGAAGAAGGGGCGTATAAAAACTATGCGTCGGGTACTCGACAAGATGTTTGTGATACTACCGTTTGAGAAGCCCTTTTATGACAAGTGCGGGGTGGAAAATGTAGAATACGTGGGCCATCCGCTGTTGGATGCCGTGGCCGACTTCAACGAGGGCCATACAGCCGACGAATTTCGTCGCCAACATAATCTTGACGGCCGTCCAATAATTGCTCTTATGCCCGGAAGCCGGAAAATGGAGTTGCGAAAAATGATGCCAACGATGGCAGCCTTGGCAAGCCGCCATCCCGAATATAATTTCGTTATCGCAGGTATGACTTTGCTGGGCGATTCGTTTTATAAACCTTTTTTAACATCCGAAAATGTAACCTTAGTGTACAATCAAACGTATTTATTACTACAATCGGCGTTCGCAGGAGTTATCACTTCGGGCACCGCAACTCTGGAAGCAGCGTTGTTTCATTTGCCCCAAGTGGTATGTTACAGAGCCAATGCCCTCACAGTAGCTTTTGCAAAGCGCTTTGCAAAGGTAGAGTACATTTCGCTGGTAAATCTGATAGCAAACAAGCCGGTTGTAAGGGAACTGATACAAGAAGATTTAAACAAAAACACATTGGAAACCGAGTTTTCCAAAATAACTAAGGACAAAAACAATAGAATGACGATGGTGGCAGAGTACGAAAACATCGAAAAAATGCTGGGAAGCCAAGGTGTGTCGGACAAAGCGGTGCTATCCATTCTGAAAACATTAAAAGGTACAAAATAAAGATGACAAAAAAAGGTTACATATTGATGTTGTTGCTTATACCGGCTGTGGTATTTGCCGAAAAGGTGAAAGTAAGAGTATTTTCGACCGCCAATATAACTACGGCCAAGGTTTCGTTTGAAAAAACTTCCTATGCTTTGGTTGCCGACGAGGTCGACACTATAGCTTCGGGCCTCTCGGCCGGAGACTTTGTGGAGCTTACTCCTTTTGCCAAGGAAGTGGTGGTGGCCGTTAATGGCAAAAAAATGGGAAACTTCGCTACCGTAGCTTTCGTTTCGGCCGACGAAGAGGCTTTCTTATACATCTCGCCAAAAGGTTGCAAGCAACGCTCGTATGAAGACGACCTTATAGTTACTGCCCTTGGCAGCAAATACCTCCAAATGGTCAATCATGTAGAATTTGAATCCTATGTAGCCGGTGTGGCTCAGTCCGAAATCTACGGAAAGCACTCCGATATATTTCGTGTACAAGCCATAATTTCTCGCACATGGGCTATGCGCAATATGGAAAAGCACCGTGCCGACGGATACAACTTTTGCGACAACGTTCACTGCCAAGCTTATCACAATCGTTGCATTCGCGACGACATAAAACAAGCTGCCAAAGAAAGTTTTGGCGAAGTGCTGGTGGATGCCGAGGGCAATTTGATAGAAACTCCCTTTCATTCCAACTCCGGCGGTCAAACTGCAAACTCCGAAGATGTTTGGAAATCCGAAATAGCATATTTGCGTTCGGTAAAGGACACTTTCTCGTACGGTATGAAACAGTCGGTATGGACAAAAGAGTTCTCGACCGAGAAATGGTTGGGCTATTTCGCAAAAAATCATAAGCTGGATATCAACAACGACAGCGTTAGAAACGAATTGGTAAACTTTGTTCAGGACGAACGCAAGGCCAAAATAATGGGTGTGCCGCTTACAACCATACGCAAAGACTGGAAATTGAAATCTACATTCTTTTCGGTATTCTACTATGGCGACAAGGTAGTGCTCGAGGGCAAAGGTTATGGTCACGGTGTGGGTCTAAGCCAAGAAGGGGCCATTCGTATGGTGGAATTGGGTATAGATTACAAAGACATACTTACACATTACTATTTGGGTTCGCAGGTGGTACGCTTGGGCGGGCAAGAGCCGGAACTTGAAATGGAAGCTCCTATGTATTTGGCCTACAACGACAGCCCTGCTGCCAACGCCAACGATGGTGCCAACGATGCTTTGGATTTTATAGCCAAAGCCAATCAAAC
>JAGCLZ010000113.1 GCA_017646685.1 Bacteroidales bacterium
GACGATTGTTACCACTTTGTACAATGGAATGATGGTAGCT
The DNA here is from genome assembly GCA_017646685.1 of Bacteroidales bacterium. Lineage (GTDB taxonomy): Bacteria > Bacteroidota > Bacteroidia > Bacteroidales > P3 > HGM05376. The sequence continues at coordinate 41 of JAGCLZ010000113.1, forward strand.
TCGACACAGTAAGACATATTGCAGTAACAGGTTCTATCAACTTGTACCCGATATTCGCACGCAACGACACTGTGGTAGGCGTTGACACTATCGTAGCCTTCAACAGCTACACCTGGATAAACGGCGTAACCTACACCGCAGGTGACACTACAGCAACACATGCATTGACAACAGCTGATGGTTGTGACAGCTTGTCGAGATTGTTCTTGAGCATCATAAGCGTAGACGATAGTACAGAAATTGGAGGCGACATAGTAATTACTCCTGATACCGACAGTATAGTCTATGGCGACACAATCATGTTGAGTGCAAATGCAGAAAACTGCTACCACTTTGTAGATTGGAGCGACGGTGTAACCGACAACCCACGCTATGTAGTAGTGACTGGCAATATCAACTTGAGTGCAAACTTTGAACGTAACGACACTGTGGTAGGTGTTGACACTGTAGTAGCCTTCAACAGCTACACTTGGATAAACGGCGTAACCTACACAACAGGTGACACTACAGCAACATACGCATTGCCAACAGTAGGCGGTTGCGACAGTTTGGCACGATTGTTCTTGACTATAGTAAGCATAGACGATAGCACCGATATTGGTGGTGATATAGTAATCACACCTGATACCGACAGTATAGTCTATGGCGACACAATCATGTTGAGTGCAAATGCAGAAAACTGCTACCACTTTGTAAGCTGGAGCGATGGCAATACCGACAACCCACGCTATGTAGTAGTGACTGGCAATATCAACTTGAGTGCAAACTTTGAACGCAACGACACAGTAGTAGGAATTGACACTATCGTAGCCTTCAACAGCTACACTTGGATAGATGGCGTAACCTACACAAGTGGTGATACTACAGCAACCTACGCATTACAAACAATAGACGGTTGCGACAGCTTGGCACGATTGTTCTTGAGCATCATAAGCGTAGACGATAGTACAGAAATTGGAGGCGACATAGTAATTACTCCTGATACCGATAGTATAGTCTATGGCGACACAATCATGTTGAGTGCAAATGCAGAAAACTGCTACCACTTTGTAGATTGGAGCGACGGTGTAACCGACAACCCACGCTATGTAGTAGTAACCGGCAATATCAACTTGAGTGCAAACTTTGAACGCAACGACACTGTGGTAGGCGTTGACACCATAGTAGCCTTCAACAGCTACACTTGGATAAACGGCGTAACCTACACTACAGGTGACACTACAGCAACACATGCATTGACAACGGCTGATGGTTGCGACAGCTTGTCACGATTGTTCTTGACTATCGTAAACATTAGCGACAGTACAGGTGATGGAGGCGATATAGTAGTAACCCCGGATACCGATACAATAGGCTTGGGCGATACAATAATATTCAACGCAGTACCTGAAAACTGTTACCACTTTGTAAGCTGGAACGATGGCGTAACCGACAACCCACGTGAAGTAGTGGTAACCGGAAGCATAGACATCTATGCAATATTTGCCTTGAATGCACCGGTGGTTGGCTACGACACAGTGGTGGCTTGCAACAGCTACACATGGATAGACGGCGTAACTTACACCGCAAGTACAGACACAGCAACATACGCATTGCAAACAGTAAATGGTTGCGACAGCTTGGTAACACTGATTCTGACTATCAACAATAGCACTGCAAGCACCGAAGATGTAACAGTATGCAACAGCTACACTTGGATAAACGGAGTAACCTACAACCAAAGTGGTGTGTATACCGATACCTTGACTAATGCAGCAGGTTGCGACAGCATTGTTACCTTGAACTTGACAGTGAATACTACTTACCACACTGTGGATACTGTAGAGGCATGTGGCTCGTACACTTGGATAGACGGTGTAACTTATACAGAAAGCAACAATACTGCTACATACACATTGACAAGTGCCGCCGGTTGCGACAGCATAGTAACATTGAACCTTACTATCAACCACAGCACAACTGCTACCGACCTAGTGATAGCATGCGAAAGCTACACTTGGATAGACGGCATTACTTACACCGAAAGCACCAACACTGCTACATACACTTTGACCAATGCAGCAGGTTGCGACAGCGTAGTAACTTTGAACCTTACTATCAATCACAGTACTACAGGTGTAGACGTAATTACAGCATGCGAAAGCTACACTTGGATAGATGGAATAACCTACACCGAAAGTACCAACACCGCTACATACACATTGACCAATGCAGCAGGTTGCGACAGCATAGTAACGCTAGACTTGACTATTATCGACAAGTATACCATAACACTTACTACAGATACTGCTATGGGTACAGTGATAGGCGGAGGCGAGTACTGCTATGGCGAAACTATAACTATAAAGGCTGTTTCCAACGGTGGATACTACTTTGTAGCGTGGAGCGATGGCAATACCGATAGTGTAAGAACTGTGGTAGTAGAAGGAGATGCCGAGTACAGAGCTATTTTTGGATACAACATCGATGATCTTATAGTTTATCCTAATCCGACAAGAGATTTCGTTAGATTCAATTTCGGTAATATTGAACGTGTAGAGATAATGGACTACTTGGGAGGTTTGTTGGAAGTACATGAATTTACCAATAAGATAGACCTATCACATCTGAGTGATGCAGTATACATACTAAGAATAACAACTCCGTATGGTGTGGCTGTTCGCAGAATAGTAGTACAATAGATGTGTAACAAGTTTTATTGATAAAAAGCGTGAATGGGTAACACCATTCACGCTTTTTTTTGCTCTAGCAGATATGATCTCTAGGGTTGGCCATCAAGACTGCCACACTTAGCCATCGTAACCCTGTGGTTTACGACCCAAAAGTGCCATAGTTACGGGTCGTAACTATGGCACTTTTGATGGCTAAACCGCAGGGTTATGAAATGGAAGTATTATGCTTTATCAGTAATCAGCTGTTTGAACACACGGCCACGTTCCTCGAAGTTTTTGAACATATCGTAGCTCGAAGCAGCGGGCGATAGTAGGCATATCTTTCCCTTGGCGGTATGTTGGAAACACCAGTTTACCACCTCGGGGTAGTTGTTCGAAAGGAGGTAGTTCTTGTTGTGGCCGGTTGAGCCAAGGAGGTTGTATATTCTTTGGCCGGCATTTCCCACAAAGGCAATGTTGGCGATAGTGGATTGGGCTATAAAGGTAGCGAGAGCGGTGTAGTCTATACCCCGGTCGAAGCCGCCAAGTATAAGGGTGTCAACATCTTTTAGGGCTTCCACTGCCGCTATTGTGGCTTCGGGAATGGTGGAGATACTATCGTTGTAGAATGTTATGTCGTTTTTTGTTGCCACAAATTCCAGCCTGTGTTCCAAGCCTTTGAAGTTGGCAATGGCAGTAGCTATCACATCGTCGGCAATGCCGTAGCAGTGTCCTACCAGGAATACAGCCATGCAGTTGCTAAGGTTGTGAGAGCCTTGGATGTGACGTTTGGAGGTGGTGTTGTAGATAACGGTCTCGGTTGGCATCAGTTTGAAGTCGTCGCCATCAAGGTAGCAGCCAAAGGGGAGTTTACGACTCATGGAGTAGGGGAGTACTATGCTTTTTATCTCGTTGCTTTTCACCAGCAGGTCCAACTCCTCATTATCTTTGCAATAGATAAATACGTCGCCGTCCGACTGATGAAGGCCTATGTTCAGCTTCGCCATCTGGTAGTCGATGTATGAATTGTAGTGGTCCAAATGTTCTTGAAAGAGGTTGAGCACTATGCCTATATGCGGACTTCGGTGTATGTTTTCCAGCTGGTGCGACGAGAGTTCCAGTACCAATAGTGTTTTGCTATCGATGTTTTCGATGCTGTCGAACAGTGGCAACCCCATGTTTCCGGCCATAATGGTGTTTGGGTTTACCATCTTCATCATGGAGTATATGAGGTTGGTAGTAGTGCTTTTGCCCTTGGTTCCGGTTATGCCAATGGTTTGGTCGGCATATAGTTGTAGGAAAATATCTGTTTGCGACGATATGTTTTCGGCTAGTGCAATGCCGTCGAAGTCGAAGGTAGGTATGCCAGGCGATTTCAGTATTACGTCGTATTCGCCGGCATGTTTTAGGTAGTTGTTGCCGCTAAAAATAGCAATGTCGTGGTCGGCAGCAAGCATGGCATCGGTTTCGATGGCTGTGTTTTTGTCGGCAATAGCCAATGTTATATCAGTGGATGGATAGGGAAAGAGCTTCCTAATCAGGAGGTACGACGAGCGACCCTCGCGGCCGAAGCCGGCTATAAGTATTCGTTTTCCGTTGAAGATATTTCTAAGTTCCGATTCTTTGTACATAATGCAGTAAATTGTAATACATATTGATGATAATAACTATCAATATCCTAAAAAAGTATATAAGGCAACTTCTAAAAATTCCACGTTCTATGAAATATTGTCATTAAATAAATGAACTTTTGCGTGATTTACGTTTTTTCTTGGAATCTTTCCATTTCTTTTTCAATCGCATAGCCCGCTATGCTCAATCAAAAGAAAGTAGAAATCTTCTCAAGAACGTTGCGATTAAGAAAGTAAAGAGCAATGCCTAAGCATTAGCTCTTTCGAGCGATAGCAACATCGACGAAGTCAAAATTCCATAACTCACTTGCAAATCAATTTTTAGAAATTGCCTCAATTATTTATGCGTCTATTGGATGGTTGTTCTTCGGTTACGATACCCTCCCCCCCTCAAAACATCCTACTGTCGGTTTCTAAAAATAAGTTCTTCATTCATTCCTTTGCACTTTATGTATAAAAAAATATTCAGTGCTACAAATCTGCACTTTAATTGTTTCTTCGAAACGTTTTTCGCATTGCAAAGTGCGCGATTTACGGTCGAAAACCATTACACTTATCCGCAGTAAACGATTAGGTCAACTTGGGTATCCACAACAGTTATAGTTTGCAGGCAACAAACCATAGCCGGCTGCACCTACTGCCCAAGAAAAGGGGTCGTATTAGTATTTTACAAACAATATACCTATATGTCGAAAAAAAAACGTATATTTGTACGTCTTTATCCGCCAAGGAAAAAGTCAATAATATAAGCATTACCAATGCTTTATATACTTGTTTGCGAGTGCAAACATAATATAAAGAGTTTTGTTGATAGTGTAGAAATAAAAGAAAAGGACATTCACAACATCAAACACACGTCAAAAGAATGGCAGAAAATATTGAAAACACCGAAGGCAGATCTCTCAATTTTTTGGAAGAGATAATAGAGAATGATTTATCGAGTGGCAAACACAAATCGGTACTCACTCGTTTTCCCCCCGAACCAAACGGCTACTTGCACATTGGACATGCTAAATCCATTTGCTTAAACTTTGGATTGGCCAAGAAATATGGTGGCAAAACCAACCTACGTTTCGACGATACCAATCCCGTAAAGGAGGATACCGAATACGTCGACTCTATAATGGAAGACGTAAAATGGCTTGGCTTTGAATGGGCAAACGTATTTTATGCTTCCGACTACTTCGACCAGCTTTATTTGTGGGCTGTGGAAATGATAAAAAAGGGCTTGGCCTACGTTGACGACCAAAGTTTGGAAGAGATACGCAAAAACCGCGGTACCGTTACCGTACCCGGTACAAACAGCCCTTACCGCGACCGCAGCGTGGAAGAAAACCTTGACCTTTTCGAACGCATGAAGAACGGCGAATTTGCCGACGGCTCGAAGGTATTGCGTGCCAAAATAGATATGGCACACCCTAATATGCAGTTTCGCGACCCTATAATGTATCGCATACTACACGCCGAACACCACCGCACGGGCAACAAATGGAACATCTATCCGATGTACGACTATGCTCACGGTCAGAGCGATAGTATCGAAAACATCACCCACTCTATATGCACTTTGGAGTTTGACATCCACCGTCCGCTATACGATTGGTTTATAGAAAAGCTAAACATATTCCCATCACACCAATACGAGTTTGCCCGCCTAAACATCAACTACACCGTTATGAGCAAACGTAAACTTCTGCAATTGGTGAAAGAAAATCACGTAAACGGTTGGGACGACCCTCGTATGCCTACCATCTGTGGTTTCCGCAGAAGAGGTTACACTCCTGAATCTATACGCAACTTCTGCGAACGCATTGGAGTGGCCAAACGCGACAACGTGATAGACTATTCCTTACTTGAATTTTCATTAAGAGAACACCTCAACAAGATTGCTCCACGTATGATGGCAGTACTTAATCCGCTTAAAGTTGTTATCACAAACTATCCCGAAGGACAAGTAGAAAACCTAACTGCTATCAACAACCCAGAGGACGAAAGTGCAGGAACACGCCAAGTGCCTTTCAGCCGCGAGATATACATAGAACGTGACGACTTCATGGAAAATCCTCCTAAAAAGTATTTCCGCTTGGCCCCAGGTCAAGAAGTACGCCTACGCTATGCCTACTTTATAAAATGCGACGAAGTGATAAAAGATGCCGAAGGCAACATAGTGGAACTACGTTGTAGCTACGACCCTGCTTCGAAGGGTGGCAACTCGCCCGACGGCCGCAAGGTGAAGGGAACCATACATTGGGTATCGGCAGAACATGCCATTGATGCCGAAGTACGCTTGTTCGACCGTCTGTTCTCTAAAGAAAATCCGGAAGATGTGGAAGAAGGTCAAACATTCTTAGACAACATAAACCCAGATTCATTACAAGTGTTGCAAAACTGTAAGCTAGAACCGGAATTGGCAAAAGCTCAAGTGATGGATAAAATGCAATTCGAAAGATTGGGTTACTTCTGCGTAGATAAGGACTCTACTCCGGAGCATTTGGTATTCAACCGCTCTTGTACTCTAAAAGACAGCTGGAGCAAAGAAAGCAAGAAATAACAGATACTAATAAAAATGGGGATTGTGTATCCCCATTTTTATTATCCATCAGCATCCAATGAAAGTCCCAAGCAGCGTAAATATCCTTTGGCTAATTGCCTTAATACTATTCACCCCTACCATAGGGCTATTGCTAAACCCCGACATATTTTCGGCTCGGAGTGTGCTCTTGCTACTGATATGGAGCGTGGTGCTGCTTACGCCCTACGTGCTTACAAGCCGAAAAGGACTATACATTGCGGCTGCAAGCCTTATCTTTGCCGATGGTTTTGTCAATCTGTTCCATTGGATAATAATCAAATGTCCGCTCAACGCCTCGTCCATATTCGTTTTCTTAAACACCAACACCGACGAAGCCTCCGAGTTTATGACCATCAAAGCAACACCCCTCCTATTGATGCTTATACCCTACACCGCTTTGTTTATCCTGGCCTTGACCCATATTCCGCCACTTTCATTCAAAAGCAAGAGAGAGAGATGTGTATGGATAGTGCTATGGCTTTTTACCGGGATATTCTTTGCCGACAACGTTATACACCGTCGTTTTCTACGCCTTGCCGTACCGGAAGTGGAACGTGCCGTGGTGTCGTTTATCAACGAGAGGGAAGAATACAGCAATCTGAAACACCGCGAGCTATACACCCTTGACGCCAAACTGACCAATGCCGACTCTACACTTGTAGTAGTAATAATAGGCGAATCGTGCAACCGCAACCACATGTCCGTTTACGGATATAACCGTCCCACCACACCACGCCTACAAGCCCGAAAGGACATCATGGTGTTCGACAACGTAATAAGTGCCAACTCCAGCACCTTAAAATCCATAATGAACATCATGACCGAGAGCAACAATGACTGCCCTCTCCCACTCGACAGCTGCATAAACATATTCGATGTGCTGCACTCCTCGGCCTACAAAAGCTATTGGCTATCCAACCAATCGCCCATAGGACTATGGGACAACGGAGTAACCAACCTGGCACAAAATGCCGATGTAAAAACATTCGTTAATATCACAGCCAACTCGTCGATGGAAAGTACACAAATGGCCTCGTTCGACCAAAACTTGTTCGCACCACTGGCATCGGCCATAACCGACGATGGCAAACATAAACTTATATTCCTCCACCTGATGGGATGCCACACACAATACAGCAAACGTTACCCCTCCGAATACGCCATATTTGAACCCTCGACCAACAAGCGTACACAAATAATAAACTCTTACGACAACACCATCTACTACAACGACTACGTTGTGGACAGCATATTCTCGCTACTAAACAACTATAGCCAATCGCATCCCCAAGTACGCATCACAGCCCTATACATCTCCGACCACGGCGAGAACGTGTATGACCACGGCGACTACGCAGGTCACGACTATGCCGGCAAAATACCAAACGCCAACATAGAAATTCCATTCATACTATGGCTATCACCGACACAAAAGAAATATTGGGAAAACAATCACACTTCATTGACTCAACACCTACATACCCCCTACATGATAGACGACCTATTCCACACCATAATAGACATCGCCGGAATATCAACGCCATGTTTCGATTCCTCAAGAAGTTTCGTAAACACCGCCTACGATTCCACACGCCTTCGCCTTCTCGAAGACGGCAATATTTACGAAAGGTAGAGAAGGAATGAACAGGGAATATTGGCGTTCCTTATATGGACTTTTTCGATGTAGACATTTGTTCCTGATATTCAATCCACACCTCTTCGGCCAAATATTTATCACTCCGACAATGCAAATCGGCAACACCTTCTTCAATCATATTGGATGTTTCCGAATTATAATAAATATCCGTCGCCTCAGAAAGAGACACACCATAAAGCTCGCTAATACATAATATAATTCTTGCCGACTGTGTACTCCTTATTACTTGTTTGCTTTCTTCGGTCATATCTGTTCACTTTCTATATAAGTAAGACATTGATTTAACATTCGTTCCGAACGTATGCAATATTGTATGTTTGGTTTCTCAAATCGCAGAAATCCCAAGGCTTCTTCCTGAGAAATTTCACCCATAAAATATCTATCAAGCGTTATGATTACCCTATCATTAGCAATTCCTCCTATAATTATATCAAAATCTCCTACATCTTTACCTTCTCTACATTGTGCAACAAAATCAAGCCAATACTTATCGTATGTATCAAATTTCTTTATATTCCATTGTCCTTCTTCGACAATAGAAAACTCATACGTATTTAACCATGCCGCTTGTCCCCTCCTTTTGAAACGCTGTGCATATCTCACAGCCTGGTCATAAATAGAAGTAAGGTAAAAACCACATCCAAAATCAAGATACTTACGAGAATGCTTCGTATCAGGATAATCAACAATTACATTTGACGAATGATACAACTTCATAACTACAACACTCCTTTCTCCTTCATATACTCAGTCAAATCCTCCATCAAATAACGAGAACTAAATGTGTGAAGCACATCGTATGAAGGCACGATATATTCATACAAAATACCCGAGCTTTTTAACCTGCGATACACATCCTGCTGTGGCAAGTTTAACGATAGCGAAAGTTTACCAATACAGTACGTTACAAATTCAAGAGTTTTCTTATCCATAATATGCTCATTTAATATCCTATTCAATAACAATCCTGCTCAAATAATATCCTATTTTGTTATTAAACATCTGCAATAACTTATTAATTACGACATTTCTCAAAAAATATTGTACCACCAAAAACTAAATTCAGCACCTTTGCAGTAATCAAACTTTTCTCCATTCAAGGGGTGACATTGCATAACCCTGCGGTTTACGACCCAAAAGTGCCATAGTTTTGACCTGTAACTCCCATGGTTTTGACCCGTAAGTATGGGAGTTTTGTCCCATATATCTTGCTGTACTAACGTATATATGTTATGAAGGTTAAGATATATGGGGTAATTTGATAAGAGGAATTATCCTCGGAGTTAAGCATTTTCCCTACTGACGAAAATGAGCGATTTATTTGATTTTCGTCAGTAGGGATTTTTGAGTATAGCAAGCCTATGCTTGAGTAAAAGTCTAAAATAAAGGAGATGATGGTTGTAAAGCTTGAGGTAAATTTAAAAACTCTGAAGGGGAGCATGTAAAAGATCGGATCTTTTGGGGTAAAAAGTGTGATCTTTTAGGGTAAAAGATCGGATCTTTTTGACTGTAAGCATAAGGATTTTCAGTTTTATCGTAAGGTTTACAGCTTTTACATCAAGGATTTTTTGCATCAATGCGAATGTTTTTAGAAGTAGCTTAGTGTTACTTCTCTAAGTCAGCCAAAAAGTTTTCGTAGCCTTTTACGAAGTATTTAATTTTTGTACGTCCTTTTTCTATTATAGAAAATCCTTCTTCTTCGAGCTTTCTTCCTTGTGCTTCTATGCCTCCGGGGAATTTTTCGTTTAGTTCGCCGTCCTTTTTCAGAACCCTCCAGTAGGGTGTAAAGTTTTCTTGGCGTTGTTCGCTAGCATGAGCTACTATGCTTATGAATATTCCTGCGGTGAGAGGGCAAGTGAAATCGGCGTTGTGTTTTTTTGCCAATGTTGTTCTAAGCTGTTCGGTAGTAGCAAGCTTGCCTTTTTCGATTTTCTTGATAAGTGTATCGTATTCGATGGGAGAAGCCAAAAGCATTTTGCTTCCTCCATATCGTTTTATTACTTCTGGGGCGGTTAGCTCTTTTATTTTGGGCATATCTTTACTGTCGTGGAGCATTGCGTTGAAGTCTTTTTCTTTTGTCTTTGTCATAAAGTATCAGTATTTTACGAGTGAAAAATGTTTTGTTTTCAGTGTACAAAGATACTAATTTTTTGTCAACTTCCAAAAAAGTGATTTGTGGATTTTTTCAGGAGAGATTTGTTGTATGTGATAATGAATGATTGTAATATTTATGTAGATTGTTGTTAATCATTATCATTACTATAGTTATTTAATTGCTGTATTTCTACTGACGAAAATGAGCGATTCCTTTAGTTTTCGTCAGTAGGGATTTATTATAGGCAAAGAATGGTGGTAAAGGGATATATTTTTGATGATAGTGCGTTTATATATTCGCAGTTTTGTTATAGACTATAGCCCGGCATAAACTCTTTGAGTATTTTCCCTCGTGATGTAGATGAAATAATAGTATATCGTCAATAGTTTTATTATATACTGTTAATCGGACAACGATATATCATAAAGCGATTTGGATAATCAGTTCTTCTTATAACTATATTTCATTGATTATCCACAAACCATTCTTTCTACTTCCTCGTCTGTGGATAACACCTAAATCCTTAAACTTTTTAATCTGCTTTTCTATAGCTCTAGGACTTAGACCTATGCGTTCACTTATATCAGAAGTCGTCAACGAAGGATTTTCGTCCAATGTCAATAACAGTTGCTTATCATTTATTCCGAACTTTATTCCGAACTCTTTACCAAATCTTGCTACAAATTCCTTTTCGATATCCAACAATCCGACAGCACTATTCTCCAATTTCTACATCACCCAATTACTTTCACCTGCTAATATCTTTCATCACCTGGCGTATTCCAAGGCATATATCCGAGGCAGTCATTGACACCTGCCCTACTCTTTCAGCTGCTTTGTCGCCGGCAAGACCATGAAGATACACAGCCAACACTGCTGCTTGTTTGGCATTTACACCTTGAGCCAACAACGAGGTAATGATACCTGTAAGCACATCGCCACTGCCTCCTGTAGCCATACCCGGATTACCTGTAGAATTAAAATACACTTCACCATCTGGACAACATATAGAGGTATTAGCTCCCTTTAATACCACTATAATACCATAATCCTTTGCCAACGTTTTTTGTTTCTCCAAGCGTTCAAAATCATTATCCCACTCCCCTACCCAACGCTTAAACTCTTTGACATGTGGTGTGATAATGGTATTGGGTTTCAACAGCGGCAACATCTCTTCCTTATCCATTGCTATCATATTGAGAGCATCAGCATCAAGTATCAAAGGCTTATTCCACTCGATAAGAAATTTCTTTAAAGCCGAAATAGATTTCTCATTGGTTCCCAATCCAGGGCCAACACCGGCAGCATTATATTTATCCAATTCTACTGGCAACGAAGTAAATATATCATTACCCTTATCTATAGAAACCATAGCTTCGGGAAATGCCATTTGCATACACCCTACTGCATCATAAGGCAGATGCACTGTAAGTAATCCCACACCCATATACATACAGGCCTTAGCCGCAAATATGGCAGCTCCCATCTTACCAAAACACCCTGCAATAAGCAAAGCATGCCCAAATGTACCCTTATGAGAAAACTTCAGACGAGAAATCATACTCTGAGGAATATCCGGAACATCGACATAATAAATAGATGTAGAGGTTTCGGCAATATAAGTCTTGTGTAGAGATATATCCAAAACATGAAATTCTCCCACAAACTGTTCGTTCTCGGGGAAAAAGAATGGCAATTTAGAAAACTGAAACGTAATGGTATGATTAGCTTTAAACACCGTATTACCCACCGACGACCTATCGGCAAACAATCCTGATGGCATATCGATGGCAATCTTCTCGGCATCGAAGGCATTAATCTTTTGTATTATTTTCGCCACCTCGCCTTCCAAAGGCCTCGTAAGTCCGCTACCTAAAACCGCATCAACAATAACATCTACAGATGAACTCAACAAAATTTCTTCGGCCGAAGATACATTGCAGACATTTACATCCATAATTGATAGCCGTTGCTTGTTTATTTCGAAATCCGGCGTAGCCTTATCCGAAAGAGCAATAACATATACCTCCACTACCACTCCAGCCGTAGTAAGCATCCTTGCCAATGCCAATCCGTCGCCACCATTATTGCCCATTCCACACACAACCATAACTGTAGCGGTATCCAAATCTTTGATATTAGACACCATCCAAGTATAACACGCCCGTGCGGCACGCTCCATCAAATCGACCGAAGCTATAGGCTCGTTTTCTATAGTATATCTGTCGGCCTCTCGTATCTGAGGTATCGAAAAAACTTTTTGCATAGTTAAAGAGTATGTATTATAAAAAAGAGGTTGCTCTTCAACAAAGGGCAACCTCATATTAAAATGAGAAGATTATCTCTCAAAACTTTCTATTACTGATTATTCTGCCGGAACTACAGATACAAAAGATCTGTCTTGACGTCCTTTTCTGAATTCAACAGTACCATCAACAAGAGCATACAAAGTATGATCTTTACCCATACCTACGTTTTTACCAGGGTTGTGTACGGTACCACGTTGGCGAACGATGATATTACCAGCTATACAGCTTTGACCACCATATATTTTCACACCCAAACGTTTGCTTTCGGATTCACGACCGTTACTGGAACTTCCGACACCTTTCTTATGAGCCATACTATATTGTTTTTAAAAGGTTATTACTAATTTATTTCTGTTTCTAAAAAACTATTGAATGCTATCAATTTTTATTTGAGTCAAATAGTCACGGTGACCATTCATCTTTTGATAACCTTTTCTACGTTTTTTGTGGAAAACCAATACTTTGTCTCCCTTTAAGTGTTTCAAAACAGTTACTGTTACTTTCGAACCTGCTATGTAAGGTTGTCCGATTTCTACAGCACCCTCATTGTCTTTAAGCATCACGGTGTCAAAAGATACTTGACTACCTTCTTCATTTTGAAGACGGCTTACAAAGATTTTTTGATCTTGTACTACCTTGAATTGCTTTCCTGCTATTTCTACTATTGCGTACATTTTATAACTGAATTATTAACTATATTTCTTTGTCTTTAAACGAAGTGCAAAAGTACAACTTTTTTTCCACACCACAAAGCTTTTCGCAAACATTATTTTTTCAATATTATATATCAAATATTTACAAAGACTTCCTCTCTTCGATATCATACTTTATATCGTACAACTTTGCCCTTATCAGAAGAAGTTTTCAACAAATTTGCTATTGTTTTATTCATTTTTGGATGCACATAATTCGGCATTATTTCACACAATGGTACTAGCACAAAGTTCCGTTCTTGTATACGTGGATGTGGTACAATCAAATCGGGTGTATCTATACAATTTTTATCAACAAAAAGTATATCTATATCCATTGTGCGAGAAGCATAACCGTTTCCCGTTCTTACCCTCCCCAATTGAGACTCGATAAGCAATGCTTTGTCGAGAACTTCATGAGCCGACAATCTTGTTTCTACCACCACTGCTTGATTAAGGAAGTTTTGTTCGGCATCAAAGCCCCATGCTTCCGTTTCGTATATCGACGATAGTTGTACAATCGCACCTATTTGCTCTGCAATCATATTGCACGCTTGTTGCAACAACCCTACCCTATCGCCTTGATTTCCGCCTATCAACAAGGTTACCCTACTTATTTCTTCTGTCATTGCTTTATTCCATTTACCCTTTAATGTCTCTCTTTGATTTGATAAAAAAAGTATCGAAAGAAAATCCTCCTTGCTTATAGGCTGGGCACCCAAAGATGCAAGATGCTGTGTTTCCTGTTGTGCATCGATGTACAAGAAGTTATTGGCATCGGCAAAATCTACCAATGCAGCAAGGCACACCTTCGAAGCGTCCGTCATTGTTGCAAACATAGATTCTCCAAAAAATGCAGCTCCTAACGATACTCCATACAACCCACCCACAAGTTCTCCATCATAATAAGACTCAAAAGAATGTGCGTATCCCATTTCGTGCAATGTGGTATATGCCTCTAGCATCTCGTCGGTTATCCATGTCCCATCTTGGCCGGCACGCTTTACGGTGGCACATTGTAGCATCACTTCTTTGAAAGCTGTATCTATTCGTACTTCATATTTACCCGCCTTGATGCACCTCCACAACGTTTTGGAACATTTGAAATGATCCGGAAACAATATCATTCTTGGATTTAATGACCACCACATCAAAGGTTGCCCCTCGGCATACCATGGAAATATCCCATTACGATAAGCCTCGAGCAGCCGTTCGGGCGACAAATCGCCACCTATGGCCAACAATCCATCTTCTTCGCTAAGAAGAGGATTGGGAAAAACACATTCCGAATTAAGTTCAAACAGCATTCTTTATCACTTATATAATTAAAGAAGAGGATGAACATTCATCCTCTTCTTATATAATTAATTGTATTGTAATCAAACATTAATTATTGTTGCGTGGCTTATTGTCGCGATGAGGTTTTCTACCACCATCACGATGAGGCTTGCGGTCGCCACGAGGCTTACTTTCGGTTTCGGGCATACCTTCCGGACGAGGCAACAATGCTTTTCTAGACAAACGAAGTTTACCTGTTTTGTCGTCGATTTCTAGAAGTTTTACTTGTACTTCATCACCTTCGTGCATCAAATCTTTTATTGATTCGGTACGAGTCCAATCATATTCAGATATATGCAACAAGCCTTCTTTTCCAGGTAGGATTTCTACAAAAGCGCCAAAGTCTACTATGCTTTTCACTTTACCTTCATATACTTGTCCTACTTCGGGAAGAGTTGTCAAACCTTTTATCCATTTGATAGCGGCTTCGATAGAATCTTTGTCTACAGCAGAAATATCCACTACTCCTACTTCGCCTTTTTCTTCTATAGTGATAACCGAATTAGTTTCTTTTTGTATTTCTTGGATAACCTTTCCACCGCTACCGATAACAGCACCAATAAATTCTTTTGGTATCTCTATTTGTACTATGCGAGGAACGAATGGTTTGTAGTCTTCGCGAGGTTGGCTGATAGTAGCTTCCACTATATCCATGATGTGCATACGGCCTGCGTTGGCTTGTGCCAATGCTTGTGCAAGCACTTCGTAAGAAAGACCGTCTACCTTTATATCCATTTGGCAAGCAGTAATACCATCTCTAGTACCGGTCACCTTGAAGTCCATATCACCTAAGTGGTCTTCGTCGCCCAAGATGTCGGACAATACAGCCCATTTATCGCCTTTAGATATAAGACCCATAGCAATACCAGTTACAGGTTTCTTTATCTTAACACCGGCATCCATAAGAGCCAAAGTACCGGCACACACTGTAGCCATAGATGATGAACCGTTAGATTCCAAGATGTCAGATACTACACGGATAGTATAAGGATTTTCTGGACCTTCTGGAATAACATATTTCAATGCTCTCCAAGCCAAGTTACCATGACCTATTTCTCTACGGCTCAAACCCCTGTTGCCCTTCACTTCGCCAGTAGCAAAACCAGGGAAGTTATAGTGCAACATAAAGTTGCGTGTTCCTTCTATTACAGCACCATCTATAAGTTGTTCATCCAATTTTGTTCCCAATGTTACAGTAGACAACGACTGAGTTTCGCCACGAGTAAATATCGAAGAACCGTGAGCCGATGGAAGATAATCCACTTCACACCATATAGGACGAATTTCATCCAACTTACGACCATCCAAACGAGTACGTTCTGTAAGAACCATATCACGCATAGCTTCTTTTTCTATATCGTGGAAATAGCGGTCTATCATGAACGTTTTTTCCTTCAATTCGTCTTCGGTCAATGCCAACGATTCTACAAACTCAGCCTTAATAGCTTCAAAGCCTTCCGAACGCATGTGTTTGTTTGGAATACCTTGTTTAGCAAAGTCGTAGCATTTTTGATATACAGCTTCGTGCATTTGAGCTTTGAAGTCTAAGTCATTAACTTCGTGGCAGTATTCACGTTTTTCTGTTTTACCGGCAGCCACTGTAAGTTCAGCCAAAGCGTCGCATTGTATGCGTATAGCATCATGAGCAGTCTTAAGAGCTTCCAACATTAATTCTTCCGATACTTCCTTCATTTCACCTTCCACCATCATGATGTTTTCGTTGGTAGCGGCTACTATCAAATCCAAGTCAGCAGCTTCGATATCTTGCAAAGGAGGATTGATAACAAACTGTCCGTTTAGGTAAGAAACTCTTACTTCCGACACCGGACCGTTGAAAGGAATATCCGACACTGCCAAAGCAGCAGCGGCAGCCAATGCAGCCAATGCATCGGGAGCTGTATTTTTGTCGCCAGAAATTAAAGTGATTTGCACTTGAACTTCGGCATGAAAATCGTCGGGGAAAAGCGGACGCAAAGCTCTATCTACCAAACGAGCTATCAATATTTCATACTCCGAAGGACGAGCTTCACGCTTGAAAAAACCGCCGGGAAAACGACCCATGGCAGCATATTTCTCTTGGTACTCTACAGTAAGTGGCATGAAATCCACATTCTCACCGGCTTCTTTTTTTGCACATACAGTTGCCAAAAGCATGGTATTATTCATACGAACCACAGCTGAACCGTCAGCCTGCTTGGCCAATTTGCCGGTTTCGATTTCGATAACTTGTCCGTTACCCAAATCAATAGTTTTTTTTACAATGTTCATCTTATTATTTTCTTCTATTTAAACCAACAATATGTACAATCGTCATGTACATACCTTTTTTATAACAAAAAAAGGCAATTAGACTCTAATTGCCTTCAACCATAACCAAATAAATATGAAAAACTATTTTCTTATATTCAATTCTTTAATTATATGACGGTAACGTTCAATATCGTTTTCTTTCAAATAATCCAACAAACGTCTACGCTTACCTACTAGGCGAACCAACGAACGTTGTGTACCCAAATCTTTACGTTGTTGTTTCATGT
The DNA here is from genome assembly GCA_017646685.1 of Bacteroidales bacterium. Taxonomy (GTDB): domain Bacteria; phylum Bacteroidota; class Bacteroidia; order Bacteroidales; family P3; genus HGM05376. Next base: position 17,523 of record JAGCLZ010000113.1, read on the forward strand.
GTTCAGTCAAATGTTGAATTCTGTACGAGAACAATGCTATTTGAGCTTCAGGTGATCCACAATCTTCAGCTGATTTACCGTACTTTGCAAATATCTCTTTTTTCTTTTCTGTTGATAAATACATATCTACTTCTCTATTATTTTTCTTTAATAATTATCATTACAATCGTGGTGCAAAAGTACATCTTTTTTTTGAATCAGAAAGCATTTTCCGTATTTTTTTTATCGCTAAAATAACAACGCATTAATTATCACATACATAGAATCAAAAATATTTTTCTTCTTTTCTTCTTTTTTAGGCTATTTTATCCACAAATAGTTGTTGGTTTCTATGTTTTTCTTCTATTTTTTCAGCACAACAATGCTTTTTTAGCATATATCTCAATATCTCTCTTTGTTTCAAGCATATATATCATTATAACATCACATATAAGAGATTCTCAATACATTATATAATAGTATCCCTCCCATAATAACAAAACTCCCTCGTGATGCACTACAATTTGCAATCACGAAGGAGTTTGTTTCTTTGTATATATATTTATTATCACTCTGTCAGTATAAGCGATCCTCCTTTTAGCCGAGCAGTACTTATAGATACCATCAGATGATATGATGTATCTTCGACCGAGAAATCCATATTCTTTATTGTATGTATGTCATCATATATTTCACGTAATGTGTACCACGAGCTATCCTGGTTGTTGTAATCTGTTTGCTTATATACAGCAATATAGTTTTGCATATCCAACAATATGGTTCGAGGCACACCGGAAGCACAGTTATCCAACGGTTTGATTGATTTAAACATAGCAAACACTTTGTTATAATCCTACTTATATGTGCTATGTCGCCATATATAGGCATTGTTGGTATCAATACCTATTCTATAACAATCCATCATCAAATCGTTATAATCCAAAGTATCATCTTCTTCCACGTCCACAATATAGTAGAACTTCCAGTCTGTAGTATCCATCGTGGCCATTGCAGGATTAATACGCTCTCTGAAACGATGTATAGGACCTCCGCAATGTGGACTTACAAACATCAGCGACTTATAGTGCACAGTGTCGGAGTTGCACAATCTGCCAAGTTCTGTCATATCCATATACTTGTGCATAGGCACGGGACATACCTGCTCTTTCTTTTCCGTTTCTTGTTCGGGGTCCTTCCCTTTTTTGCAACCGCCGCAACCTACTACAAGTGCGGTCGTCATCAGCAATGATAAGATTTTAAACGCATTCATATTAATTTAGTATATTTGTATTTAATTAAATCACAAGATATTATCAAGCAAACACTTATTCATTACAACACTACAAAATTACATTTTTTCTAATCGCAAAGGATTTTTGACAGATTCTTTTCTCTCCAAAAATAGATCACGAGGGAGATAAATTTTCCTCACGAGGGAATTTCATCCGGATCACGAGGGAGTGAGTACCGCCCTCTCGAGGGATTTTTTGGCAGCAGCCGAAGACAAAATCCCGAATACCCGAATGAAGGAAAAAAATAACGGTATATCATCAATCGGGCGATGATAGGGTATAAAACAGTTGATGATATACCGTCACGAAAACGATAATATACCTCCTATAATATTATTATAGGTAATTTCTAAAAATTCACTCGTTTGGAGAGCAATGTTACGAAGTTTTTTTCTTGAAATCATAAGTGGTTGATTTTTAAATTATTCAAGATTTATGTGTGAATCTTCCAAAGTTCACGTCTGAACCTTCCAAGGTTCACGAAACACCTCTACAAAGGTTATTCTTTAATGGTGAAAATTGACATTTTATCAAATGGAAGATTCAAAAAAATATCGTAAGACTATTTCAAGAATTTCTCCTTTCGGATAATTTTTGATACTCGTGCTTGATTGATTTCATCAACACTCCACAAATCAGTTGCAAACCAATTTTTAGAAGTTGCCTATATACAGTACATACACATTGACAGCACAGAAACGGAAAAGCATGACATTTTGTCAGAAAAGAACACGTTGGCATAATTTTTGTTGTTTAGTTTCGACGTATAAAACACATAACCGAATAAACAATATATATAAGTATAACTAAACTAAACAAGACGACAATGAAAGGTAATATTAATGTACAAACGGAAAATATATTTCCGGTAATAAAGAAATTCTTATACTCTGACCACGAAATATTTCTACGCGAATTGGTGTCCAACGCTACCGACGCTACTCAAAAGCTAAAGGCTCTAGTGTCTATGGGACAAGCCAATGTAGAACTTGGCGACCTAACTATCAATATCAAGATAGAAAAAGGCAAACTTATCATCAGCGACCGCGGTATTGGTATGACCCAAGAAGAAGTGGAAAAATACATAAACCAAATAGCTTTTTCGGGTGCCGAAGATTTCTTGGAAAAATATAAGAACGTTTCCGAAAACCTTATTGGCCATTTCGGACTTGGATTCTACTCCGCTTTTATGGTTGCCGACAAGGTGGAAATAAGAACTAAATCTTACACCGATGCTCCTGCTGTAGAATGGATGTGCGACGGCTCGCCGGAGTATACCATGAAAGAAATTGACAAAACAGAACGTGGTACCGATATTATTCTGCATATCGCCGACGATTCCAAGGAGTTTTTGGAAGAAAACAGAATACTTGATTTGCTAAAAAAATACTGTCGTTTTATGCCTGTGGCTATATGCTTTGGCGAAGAAAGCTATTGGGAAAACTCCGAAACGGAAAAAGACAAAGATGGAAATCCTAAGAGCATAGAAAAGAAACGCCCAAGAATAATAAACGACACTAACCCTGCGTGGAAAAAGAAACCCGCCGACCTTACCGACGAAGACTATCGTAAGTTCTACCACGAACTATATCCTATGAACTTCGAAGACCCATTGTTCCAAATTCATTTGAACGTGGATTATCCTTTCAACCTTACGGGTATCCTTTATTTCCCGAAAGTGAAACGCACCATCGATCCCAACCGCAACAAAATACAACTATATTGCAACCAAGTGTTTGTTACCGACTCGGTAGAAGGTGTGGTGCCTGAATATTTGATGCTTTTGCATGGGGTGTTAGACTCGCCGGATATTCCTCTCAATGTTTCACGCTCTTACTTGCAAAGCGACAGCAACGTGAAGAAAATATCGTCGCACATAAGCAAGAAAGTAGCCGACAAACTTGAAGAACTGTTTAAAAACAACCGCGAAGACTTCGAAGCTAAGTGGGACGACCTTAAGATATTCATTGAATACGGTATGCTATCGGAAGAAAAATTCTACGACCGTGCCGAAAAGTTCTCACTTTTGAAAAACACCGATAAGGAATTCTTCACCTTCGAAGACTATAAGAAAAAAATAGAACCACTACAAAAGGATAAGGACAAAGTGCTTGTGTACCTATACGCTACCAACGAGGAAGAGCAACATGCCTACATAGCCAAGGCCAAAGCTAAAGGCTACGATGTGCTGCTGATGGATACAGTGCTTGACAACCATTTTGTAAACCTATTGGAACAAAAATGGAAAGACACCCGTTTTGTACGTGTGGATAGCGATGTGGTGGAAAAACTTATACCTAAGGAAGATAGCATTCCCGAAAAACTATCCAAGGAAGAGCAAGAAAAACTTAAACCTATCATAGAAAACGAAATAGACAGCAAAAAATACACCGTGATGATGGAAAGCTTGGAAGAAACCGACAGCCCAATGCTTATCACCCAAAACGAGTTTATGCGTCGCTACAAAGAGATGTCCATGATAGGTGGCGGTGGAATGAGCTTCTATGGCGAAATGCCGGAATCGTACAACTTGGTGGTAAACATTAATCACCCTCTTATAGGTGAAATTCTGAACGATACCGACACCGACCATCAAAAGGAACTAGTTCACCAACTCACCGACTTGGCATTGCTGTCTAATGGATTATTAAAAGGCGAAGCCCTTACCAACTTTATAAACCGCAGTGTGAAGATAATAAAGTAAGTAATTGTTTTTTTCAAATTTTATCTCCTGGCAGTCCTCTATATAGGGGACTGCTTTTTTTATCAAGACATTGGTATTTCCCCAATGGAAAATTCGAAAAACCTTATGCATAACATCCAAAAGAGCCGACAACTATCAAACTATTACCGGCCTACTGTATACTAAAACTATTACTGTCCGCTAAACATGACATATTGCTCCCAATCTTCTGAATTACAAAGATTGGGAGTTTATTTTTCTTAAGCAAGCCCCCCTTTATTAATTTATACCTCATCAGGAGGTGATTCAGAGGCCTCCATAAGTATCAA
>JAGCLZ010000114.1 GCA_017646685.1 Bacteroidales bacterium
GAAGGACAGTTATCCCATCTTTCTTGAGGGGCTCCATTGCTGTATGCTACTCAACGAACCTAGATTGAAAGGTCGGCAGATGTACGTTCGTATGCACAATGTGGAACATGACTACTACAGAGGCCTTTCAAAGGTGGAAACGAGTTGGGTGAAAAGGCTTTATCTGAAGCTAGAGGTGCCGCGTTTGCGTAGGTTCGAGGCTGTATTGTCGAAAGCCACCGGCATATTTGCAATTACTCAAAAGGATATGGAATATTTTTCGGAAAGGTATCGGAATGTACATCTCCTGCCACCATCGCTTCGACAAAATAAAGTGTGTAGCAAGGTAGGGTCGGGCACATACGTGCTGTTTCATGGCCAGCTGTCGGTGCCGGAAAACTACGATGCTGTAAAGTATTTGGCCAAAGAGGTGTTTGCCCACACGTCGCTTATGCTTAAGGTGGCCGGTCTTAATCCGCCAAAGCATTTGGAAAGGTTGCTCTCGAACTATACCAACATAGAGTTAATTAAGAACCCCTCGGACGACGAGATGACAAGTCTTGTTCGAAATGCACATGTGAATCTTTTGCTTACCAGGCAAAGTACAGGTTTGAAACTAAAACTATTAAATTCCCTTTTCAATGGTCGCTTCTGTGTAGTGAACGAAACAATGGTGGAGGGTACAAACCTTGGAAATTTGTGCATACTGTTTGACAAACCCTCGGATTTGGTGGCAAAGCTGGAAGACCTCTTTACCGTTGATTTTAAGGCCGAAGAGTTGCAACGCAGAGAGGATTTCTTTCAAAAATATTACAGCAATATCGATTCGGGAAGAACTATTGTGAAAAATATTTATTCCAATAAGGGACAAGATGTTGATTTATTGTGAAAAAAGATGTAAATTTGCAGTCTAAAAACTGAAAGATATGGGATTGATAAAACGTTACGAATCAGAAATATATGGTGATTACAAAAAGGGGTGGTTGCTTTACGGACTCTACACCGGACTGATAATGAGTTTTTCGGTGATGTTTAGGTATTGGCTTACTTACCCAATGGATACTCCATCTACATGGACTGATAATATCATATTGTTTCTGTGTATGTTTGTGTTTACTTATTTGTATCGCAAGAAGTTGTATTGTGGAAATGTTTTCTTCAAAGAGATTTATATACTCAATTTGGGAGTAGGAGTGGTGGCAGGTGCTATATATGGTTTGTTTATATGGTACTATGGTAGTTGTGTAGACACCGACTTGGTACAGCGTTATATAGATGCTCAAGAACATATTTATATCAACAATTGGCAAGGTACAACAGAGGATATGAATAAAAAGATAGAAGAGATAAAGAATCTAACCACGGTTCCTTATCTAAGTATTTGGGGTGGAATACTTACGGTGGTAACATCGTTTATGACATCGTTTATAGTAGCTTTGTTGCTAAGAACACAAAAGAATGTAGTAAGACAAAAGAAATAATAAACATAGAAATAAATAAATTATATAATGGATATATCTGTAATAGTGCCCTTATTTAACGAAGATGAATCGTTGCCACACTTGGCCGAGTGGATAACAAGGGTAATGACCGAACATAAATTTTCCTACGAAGTGATAATGGTTGATGATGGTAGTAAGGACAAATCGTGGGAAGTGATAGAAAACCTCTCGAAGGAAAATCCGGCTTATAAGGGCGTTAAGTTTAGACGTAACTATGGTAAATCGGCTGCTTTGAATGTTGGTTTTACACATGCACAAGGAGATGTGGTAATAACCATGGATGCCGATCTTCAAGACAGCCCCGACGAGATACCGGAACTATATCGAATGATAAAGGAAGATGGATATGACCTAGTGTCTGGTTGGAAGAAAAAACGTTATGATTCGAAGTTGGCAAAGAATTTGCCTTCGAAATTATTTAATGCCACCACTCGAAAAATGAGCGGCATAAAACTGCATGATTTCAACTGTGGGCTGAAAGCCTACCGCAAGGATGTGGTGAAGAGTATAGAAGTGTATGGCGAGATGCATCGTTATATTCCGGTAATAGCCAAATGGGCAGGATTTACAAAGATAGGCGAAAAGGTAGTACAACATCGTAAGAGGGAATTTGGAGTAACAAAGTTTGGTTTGGATAGATTTATCAATGGTTACTTGGATTTGTTCTCGATAATGTTTATTTCCAAGTTTAGCAAGAAACCTATGCACTTCTTTGGGCTTATAGGAAGTGTGTTCTTTTTGTTGGGGTTGATATCTGTGATAGTGTTGGGAGTACAAAAACTTATAGCCTTGTCAAACCAAGTGCCTATGCGACTGATAACCGACAGCCCTTATTTCTATTTGGCATTGCTGTGTATAGTTCTTGGAACGTTGCTTTTTGTAACAGGCTTTTTGGCCGAACTTATGGGTAGAAATTCTCCTACGAGAAATACATATCTTATAGAGAAAGAATTGTTGGGCGACGATAAGGAAGAAAAATAAATATTATGCGTGATTTTGCCGGATATACACTCTTTTTGGATCGGGACGGTGTTCTCAATGAACGAATAATAGGTAATTATGTTACAAAACCGAATGAGTTTATAATTATCAATGGTGTGTTAGAAGCATTAAAGAAGTTTTCTGTTGTTTTTGGTAGGATAGTGATAGTTACCAATCAGCAGGGGATAGGTAAGGGGTTGATGACTGAAGATGATTTGGCAGAGGTACACAATCTGTTTTTGAAAAAGGTGTCGGAAAATGGTGGACGTATTGATAAGATTTATTTCTCTCCATGGCTAGAAAGTGAGCATAGTTTTTATCGCAAGCCTAATATAGGAATGGCATTGAGGGCCAAAAAGGATTTTCCCGAAATAAGATTTCGTCGTTCGGTAATGGTTGGAGATAGTCTTAGCGATATGAAATTTGGTAAAAATGCCGGAATGACAACAGTGTTAGTGGGTGATAATCCGGAAATGGCAAGACAGTATCCGCACTTGGTAGATTATTGTTATCCTACGCTCTTTGAATTTGCCAAAGAGATTGATAGTAAATAGATGAAATAAAAATAAAAAACTGTAATAGAAATGAAAAAACTGATAGCGGTAATTGTATTGATGGTTTGTACTCTTACTGTAGCCTCGCAGAATGTTTCTGTTAAGGGTAAAACTATTAATGCAAAAGGCAAAACTATAGAAATATATAAAGAAGCCGATAAATTTTCCAAGCAGGAACAGTTGTTGGATTCATATACAATAGATGATAATCAAATATTTGAATTTGCTTTCACTGTGAAATATCCTACATTGGTATTTATTCAAATAGAGAATTACTCACAGTCGTTCTTTGTTGAACCGGGAAAGGACTACGAACTCGTTATCCATGAATTCAGGTGGAATATAGATGAGGAAATGAATGTATATCAAAATCCGGTTGCATTGCCTATAGAGTTTATTGGTTTGGACGATGATGATTTGAATTATCAAATATCAGCATTTGATAGTGTTGAATCGGAAATGATATTGAAATATAGAATGTTTTTGGATTTCCGATTCAAGAAGGATGCAAAGAGGATAGATACAATGTTAACAGCATTGAATAATGTTTGGAATGATAGCGAGAATCAATTTTTTATCAGTTATAAGAAACATAAAATAGCCGAATTGCAGTACCTTTTGCGATTGCAACCTGCAAAAAAAATAGCTGATGAGTATTTTAAAGGACAGTTAATCCAATATGATGATGAAGGTTATACATCATTGTTTAATAGCTTTTTTTCTGATTATATATCAAGAGGAACGAAGCAGTTGCCTGTAGAAACTTTATCACGATGGGTAGATGAAGGTGATTTGTTTAAGTATTTAGACTCTATAGGTATAGATCCTATATTGCAACACGAACAGTTGAGAGAGTTGGTTGCATTGAAAGCTTTGCAAGAATCCTATTACAATGATTGTTATCATCATAAAATGGTGGTAGAGATGCTTAAGAGATTTGAAAATGAAAGTAAGTTTCCACAACATAGGGTTATAGCACGAAATATATTGAAAACCTTTACAGAAGTTTCGAAAGAAGTTGAACTTCCAGAATTTAGATTACCGAATGTAGATAAGCAGATGGTCTCATTAGCTGATTTTAAAGGTAAATGGGTTTATCTAAGTTTTGTAAGAGTGTCTGAAGTACATTCGATATGTGAAATCGAAACATTGGCATTTTTGCACGATAGTGTTGCCAAGAGTAGCAATATGGAGTTTGTTACGATATCTTGTGATAGGGAGTTTCAGAAACTTTATCATTTTTTGAAGAATTCAAAGAAGGGTTCAAAATACAAATGGACTTGGTTGCATTTTGATAATAATTATAAGATGTTGGATGTATTTGGTGTACGTTCGTATCCACATTTTGTACTGATAAATCCGGAAGGAAAAGTGCATAGCTATTCAACAGCCAAACCCGGTGAAGGATTTTTTGTAAATTCAAAGTGGTTGAAGGGTGATGATAAGGATAAAAAAAGTGATGAAACATTCCCTTTAGATAAAAAAAGATAGAATACTATTGTTGATTCAAACTTTTTTTGTACCTTTGAAAAATAAAAATAATAGAATTAAACGATATATATAACATATAAACAGACTGATATGAAATTAAAGGTAGCGTTGGCAGTGTTTTTATTCGGTTCATTTATGACTTTTGCACAGGTTCCTGTGCTAAAACCGGATGTAGAATATGATGGATACAAAGGACCTGTTAAAAAAATAACAGAAGTGTTGTATGAGGCTTTTGGAACTCAAACAGAACCCGAAAAGACTTTAAAGTTGGAAAGTTCTCAGATACGTTATGAGAGATCGGGAAAGAAAATTGATGTGAAATATTTTACAGGCGAAGAAGAATTGATATTTCGTATTCGTCATAAAAGAGATGGTATTGGAAATATCTTTCTTGACCAAGCAATAGATCCTCAAGATTCGGTGATAGGCAGAACATATTATTCTTTTAATCCTGCAAATCAATTGGTGGAAGTTATAACCTACGATCAAGAGATGGATTTGGAAAACCGTATGCATGTAAGTTATGATAAGGATGGTGTAGTGTCGCAACGTTCGTATAACGACCGTCATAATGATGTTAGACGTAGAGAGGTATATAAATACTACGATGATGGTCATTTATGGGTGTCTACTGTATACGATAGGACAGATACCAAAGTACAAGAAGTATTTTTTGAATATGATGATCATGGCGAAGTAACGACTCAAACCACTTTTGATTATTACGACGATGAAGAGCCAATTGTTACTGTTCAGATGTTTAGATATAAGTATGATGATTATGGCAATTGGATAGAAAAGGTTGAGTTTGCGGTAGAGAAAGGAGAGATATATCCTGTGATGATAATCGACAGAATTTATGAATACTACAAATAGATAATTATTTTGGTTTTAGATTTATTGAAGGGGAAGATTTGTTCTTCGCCTTCTTTTTTGTATAAAATATTATATATATTTATTGTATGAACAGACAACCCAATACCGGAAAGAAACCTTTGTTGAGAAGAATACGAAGGTTTATATCAAAACTTATCGTTATCTTTATTGGCATAAGTTTGTTTTTCACTTTGCTGTATAGGTTTGTCGAACCGCCACTTACACCATTGATGGTGAAACGTTTCTTTCAACAAGCCATTGATGACAATAGGTCTTTGAGGTTTAAACGTGATTATGTGGATATTGAGGATATATCTCCCAATCTGATAAATGCCGTTGTAGCTGCAGAAGATGGTAAGTTTATGGAACATAATGGTTTTGATTTTGATCAACTAAAGAAGAGCTACGAAGAAAACAAATCGAACACCAATGGTCGTATACGTGGAGGAAGCACAATATCTATGCAAACGGCAAAGAATGCCTTTTTGCCCCATCATAGAACTTATTTGCGTAAGGCTTTTGAGGCTTATTTTACGGTGTTGATAGAATTGATGTGGAGTAAGGAGCGAATAATGGAAGTGTATCTCAATATAGTGGAGTTTGGTGATGGTATTTATGGATGCGAAGCTGCTGCACAGCATTATTTTGGAAAATCGGCAAAGAATCTTACACGAAACGAGGCTGCTCAGCTTGCCGTTACATTGCCGAGCCCGCTCAAACGAAATCCACATAACGCAACACCATATTTCAAGAAACGGACTGCAATAATAGCCAGGAGAATGACAAAAGTCAATATTTCGCCTATAGAAAAACCAAAGAAAGAAAACTAAGACCTTGAAAGATATGGAAAAAGATATTGTACTTGTGTGGAATAGAACCATACACGACTTTGAGATGTTTTTGAAGTTGGAGAAAGGTCTTTTGCCAAACTCTGTAAATGCATATATACATGATGTGTCGTATCTTTCGGAATACTCGCGTAAGATGAGGCTTATGCCAGAGGAGATAAAGTTGACCGATTTGCAAGATTTTCTGAAAGAATTGAATGCTACCGAAATAGCGTTGACCACACAATGTCGTATGATATCGGGGATAAGGATGTTTTTTAAGTATTTGCTTATAGAAGATGCTATACAGGAAAATCCTGCCGATTTGCTTGATGTGCCTCGCACAACACGAAAACTTCCTGATGTACTTAGCAATGCCGAGGTAGACAGAATGTTGGCTACGCTTGATAACAGCAAGCCCGACGAAGCACGTAATACTGTAATTATCGAAGTTTTGTATGGTTGTGGTTTGCGTGTGTCGGAGTTGGTTGGACTTACATTGTCGCAGTTGTATTTGGAAGAGGAGTGCCTGCTTATAACTGGCAAGGGCAATAAGCAACGTTGGGTGCCTATCAATGCAAGAGCCATAAAACTATTGGAAAACTATATATCTCTTATTCGAACACAGATACCTGTCAAACCCGGAAATGAAAATTATGTTTTTCTCAATCATCGGGGAACCAAACTTTCGAGAGTATATGTCTTTATGATAATCAAAAAGGCAGTGGAAGAAGCCGGCATACACAAAACGGTGAGCCCTCATAGTCTGCGCCATAGTTTTGCTACAGAGCTGGTACAAAATGGTGCCGACTTGCGTGCCGTACAGGAAATGTTGGGTCATTCATCAATTACAACTACAGAAATATACACACATATTTCGCGTTCTTATTTGCGTAAAACAATACTTGAATATCATCCACGTTATAGAAAAAGTAATTCAGAAAACGACTGATGGCATTGTGGCTGTTGCGTTTTTACATAGAAAATAATGTTTATTTATAAATACTATATCACATGAGAAAAATATGTTTAATGTTTGTTGCAGTGATTTTTATGTCGGCATGTGCCGAAGATAAGACTGCCGAATTGGAAACTTTGAAAACTCAATATTCCGAGTTGGAAGCTAAATACACTGCATTGAATGTCGATTACGAGAATTTGAAAGCCGACTATTCGAAGTTGGAACAGAGAGCAAAAGAAACTCCTGCACCACAAAACAATTGTTGCAACGAAGCTGCTGCATTGAGACAAAAGATGGCCAATGCCAAAAAGGCTGTTCGTAAGTTGAAGGACGATTTTGCTGACTTTCAAGGTGGGTTCAGTTTGATAAATATGATAGACATCGACGATAGGATAAAGGCTGTAGAGAGTACTTTGAGGTAAAACTTTGCGATATAGTTGGGCACTTTGCAACGTTTTCCATACATATCAAGGCATGGCCTTAGCAAAAAAAAACTATGTGTGGCTGTGTTTAAGTCGAAATTTTTATGTACATTTGCAAGCTGTTTGCACAATGCGTTGTATTGTGGAACTATCGTTGAAATAGATTTTTACGACAGTAAAGCAAGAAAATAAATAAAATATAATACAATGAATTACGATGTTATAGTAATAGGTAGCGGCCCGGGAGGCTATGTAGCTGCCATAAAATCGGCACAGTTGGGATTTAAAACTGCCGTTGTTGAACGTGAAAATTTAGGCGGAATATGCCTTAACTGGGGATGTATCCCTACCAAAGCTCTTTTGAAGAGTGCTCAGGTGTTTAATTATGTATCGCATGCATCTAACTACGGTGTGGCTGCTCAACCCATCACTCCCGATTTGGAAGCTATGGTAACTCGCAGCAGAGGTGTGGCCGAAACAATGAGTAAAGGAGTACAATTCTTGTTGAAAAAGAATAATGTTGACGTTATAACAGGTACAGGTAAAGTAAAACCCGGCAAAAAAGTTGAGGTTACCAATGCCGAAGGCGAAGTAGCAATATACGAAGCCAACCATATAATTATAGCCACAGGTGCTCGTTCTCGCAACCTTCCAAACCTTCCTCAAGATGGCAAAAAGATAATAGGATATCGCGAAGCTATGACATTGCCACAACTACCAAAATCGATGGTGGTTGTAGGTTCGGGAGCTATAGGTAGTGAATTTGCTTTCTTCTATCAATCAATAGGTGTAAAAGTTACATTGGTAGAGTTTATGCCAAACATCGTTCCAAACGAAGACGAAGACGTTTCGGCTCAAATAAGCCGCTCGTTCCGTAAGATGGGTATGAAGGTTATGACCTCTTCATCGGTAGAGAAAGTGGATATTGATGGCGATGTTTGTCACGTAACTATCCAAACCAAAAAAGGTACCGAAGTGGTAGATGCCGATATAGTACTTTCGGCTGTAGGTGTTATAACCAATTTGGAAAACATCGGTTTGGAAGAAGTAGGTATAGAAGTAGAACGTACCAAGATAGTTGTTGACGACTATTATCGTACCAATGTAGAAGGCTATTATGCTATTGGCGACGTTGTTCATGGACCGGCATTGGCCCACGTAGCATCGGCCGAAGCCCTAGTATGTGTTGAAAAGATAGCCGGCGAAAACCCAACTCCGGTAAACTACAAAAATATACCCGGATGTACATACACCACTCCAGAAGTAGCATCGGTAGGTATGACAGAAAAAGCTGCCAAAGAAGCCGGCCACGAAATATTGGTAGGCAAATTCCCATTCACAGCCAGCGGAAAAGCTACTGCTGCCGGTAGCCGCGATGGTTTTATTAAGATTATTATCGATGCCAAGACCGACCTTATTTTGGGTGCTCACCTTTGTGGCGACAATGTAACCGAAATGATAGCCGGACTAGTAGTAGCCCGTCAAAACGGTCTTACTGCAAAACAAGTGGCAGGTTCGGTACACCCTCACCCAACTTTGAGCGAGGCTATAATGGAAGCCATCGAACAAGCTTACGGAAAAGCCGTACACTTATAATATAAGCTTATATATTACAAACAAAACGAGGTTATCCGCAAAGGTAACCTCGTTTTTTTATATCTGTCGTTCAATTTATTCCCAGTTCAAGATCTTCATAAAGTCATATTCTTCGGGGTTGGCTACATATTTCTTAGCCTCTTCATAGTCGGCAGGGGTTATGTAGTCCATTATGTCCTCGATATAGCTTTGAACCTTGTTGGTAGTAATGTTTACCAAACGTGGTGGTATCTTGCCTGTAGTTGGGTCTTGTATATCTTTGAGGAACAACGGCGAGATGTTGCCAACATGGTCAACATATACCATACAGCCGGTATGCCCGTCTTTAAATAGCTTATATACACCCATACCCAGTAGGGAGCAGTATGTAAGGTCGTAAGCTATAGGAGTGTGGCAGCGTATTTCGTAGCCAATCTCAACCGGACGGCTTTTTACCTTCAAACCTATTTCTTTATTTACTTGTTCAAGCATATTGTTGAAAATATGGGCTTTGCTTACCTTGCCAAGTTCGGGGTGGCCATGGTCGTCGTAGGTAAAGTTTACACCGGTTTTCTTCAGCTCATCGTCGCTAAGCGAGTGGAACACACCTTCGCTAATCATGGCAGCACCATAGTTGATACCCATTATTTTGCGTTTGATTATCGACGATATTACCAAGCGGATAATCTTGTCTAAGGTAATGGTGGTTTTGTTGAAAAACTCCGGAATAATCACCATCGGGTAGTGGCATGCACCGGCAATGCCCAACGCCAAGTGGCCGGCACTACGTCCCATAGCACTTACCACAAACCAGTTTTCGCTTGTACGAGCATCTTCCATTACGGCAGTACCTATAACTGTGCCTTGTGCCTTGGCCGAGTTGTAGCCAAAAGTAGGCGACGAGTTTGGTAGCGGAAGGTCGTTGTCTATAGTTTTGGGAACATGTATATTGCTTATCGGATAGTTCTTCTTGCTAAGGAATGCCGATATGCGGTTGGCAGTACTTGCAGTATCGTCGCCACCAACGGTAACCAACAGCTTGATGTTATTGTCTTGAAACAAACTTAGATTGAAACGTTTTTCAAAATCTTCGTCCGAAGGTTTGAAACGGCTCATCTTGAGCATCGAACCGCCTTTGTTGAAAATATCATCGGCCATTAGAAAGTCGATGTCAAGCATTCGAGGCGTTTCGGTAAACAGGCTCGAGTATCCTCCGTGAAGGCCTATAACCCTGTAACCATCGCGTAAAAAAGTTTTTGCCACACTGGCAATAACTGTGTTCATTCCCGGTGCAGGACCGCCACCGGTAAGAATTGCTACTGAATTTTTCATCGTTATATATTTATATTAGTTTAATAATCTTTTCAAACCAAGAGCGTTATCTTCAACAACAACCGCCCTTAACCGTATGCAAAGATACAACTTTTTTGGATATAAACCGTAAATACTTGGCTGTAAACTCCACCTTATTGCCGCAGTGCACTAATATCATTGATTTTCAATCTCCGGGCCTTTCCCAAAACGCCCTTTATACTTTGTGCTAACGATGCCTGCCCTTGGGCCATCAAAAACTCACATGCTTAGGCTGTAAAACTATGGCAGTTTTGGTGCAAAACTATGCACCTCAAATAGTTTCACGATTTTTGACATAGCCTTGGCCCGATCAAAAACTTTGCAACACATTTATACCAAATTGGCAAATGTTTTAGATAAAAAATATTTGTGCCACCAATGTTATTGCTATTACCCTTGCGTTGGTTTGATTTTACCCTTGCGTTGGTTTGATTTTACCCTTGCGTTGGTTTAAATTTGCCCTTGCGTTGGTTCGATTTTACCCTTACGTTGGTTTAAATTTGCCCTTGCGTTAGGTTGATGGTAGCCCTTGCGTTAGGTTGATGGTAGCCCTTGCGTTAGGTTGATGGTAGCCCTTGCGTTAGGTTTATGCTCTGCTTTCGCCGAAAGCAAATACCCCTTTCGCCGAAAGCAGGTATTCCTTTCGGCGAAAGCAAATATTCCTTTCGGCGAAAGGGGACTATCAACCTAACGCCCGGGCGAGGTGCAACCCTACGCCTGGGCAAGGTGCAACCTAACGCCTCGGCTACCTCCATTCCTACGGCGGGAGGATGTATATATAATGTATGGGCGTTGGCAAATATATGTATGGGCGTTGGCAAACTAACGCTACGCCAAAGTTTTTTTCGGCCGAATGTTTTGCATTGCAAAAATAAATACGTACCTTTGCAGACGATGTGGGACAATCGTTTGAATATCTACTCGTTGATAAATAATTATTTACAAATAAAAAATAGACGAAATGAGAAGTAGAATTAAATTTGTTGTAAAATTCATAGTTGCCGTGGCGGTTTTGGCAGCCTATGCCTCGTGCGACTTCAATCCCTGCGTTCGCGGTGAGGGGGCAAAAACATCATGTGCTGAATCAATGTATCTTTATGTGATGAATGCAATCGATAAGGAGGTGCGACGCAGTGTTGCACCTCCTTTATATCTATTGTTATTACCTTTTCCTCTTGTGATAACATTCGAAAAAGAATGATATTTTATTTATACTTTGTAATCGTAAGGTGTTGGGAAATAGGTGGTATTTATTGCTTTTGGTTATTGGTTATACTATTATATATATATACCAGTCCATCAACGTTGCGAGGTACTTGCAGGTCTATATAGGCACTTTCGATGGGTATCACTCTTCCTTGTTTCACTGCTGATAGGTAAGTGTAGGGCTTGGTGTTCATAAAAGTGGCCATATCTTCCTTACGGATAATTATATAGTCGGGGTCGGCTTCGAGCAGCGCTTCTACGCTGTAGTTCCAGCCTGTTATGTCTTCGGCAATGTTGCGTAGGCCGCATAGCTTGAAAATATCGTTGATAAAGGTGTTGCCACCGGCTGTAAAGTTGCCGCCTTTGCCATAGCCTACCACATAATACACTGTAGGCTTGTTACTTGCTGATGTGTCTATATGGGTTGTTACCTCTTGCACTTTTCGGCGTAACGAGTCGTTGAGGTGCAGGGCTTCGTTGTGGTGGCCACATAGTAGTCCTATCTTTTCGATGTTGTCGAACAATGCCTCGAAGTTGTCTTTCTCGCGAACGGTTACGAGTGTTATTCCGGCATTGGTCATGAGGTTTACGGTGTTTTCGTTCACCATAGAGCCTATAAGCACTAAGTCTGGTTTGAGAGCTAGCAGCTTTTCGATGCTGAAGTTGCTTATTCCGCCAATGCTTTCTACCGAATCTACTTGCGGGGGATAGTTGCAAAAGTCTGTCCGGCCCACCAATTTGTCGTCGGCACCCAAGGCGTATATCACCTCGGTAATGGCTGGCGATATAGAAACAATCCGTTTTGGATTGTTGGGAACTTTTACCGTGCGGTTGTAGTCGTCGGTGTAGGTGTAGTAGCCGGAAGCGTTGGTGCCTGTGGTTGTATTATGTTGGCAACCTATTGTAGCTACGGCTATCATTACAATTCCCAATCCAAAACGGATTGATGTTTTTATTGTTTGTCGTATTCTCATCGTTGTTAGCAGTTCATACCGCCACAGATGTTAATTACTTGTCCTGTTACATAGCTCGAAAGGTCGGAACCCAAGAATACGCATACTTTTGCTACTTCGTCGGGTTCGCCACCGCGGTGCAAAGGAATTTTCTTGTACCAGTCTTCTTTGATGTTATCGGGAAGTACGGCAGTCATCTCGGTCATTATAAATCCTGGAGCTATAGCATTATGACGGATGTTGCGAACGCCCATTTCTTTGGCAGCACTTTTGGTGAAGCCTATTATGCCGGCTTTGCTGGCCGAGTAGTTGCATTGGTTGGCATTGCCCGATACACCTACTACCGAACTTAGGTTGATAACGCTACCACCGCCTTGTTTCCACATAATGGGTTGTACGGCTTTGGTAAGGTTAAATACCGATTTAAGGTTTACGCTTATTACCATATCCCATTGTTCTTCGGTCATACGTTTAAGGGCTCCGTCTTTGGTGATACCGGCGTTGTTTACAAGGATGTCTATTCGTCCGAAGTCAGCTACTACGTTTTGTACCAATTCGTTCGAGCTTTCAAACGATGCTGCGTTTGATGCATAGCCTTTGGCTTGCACGCCGTATGATAATAATTCTTTTTCGGTTTCTTCCATTACTTCGTTGCGTACTAGGTCGGAGAAAGCTACGTTACAACCTTCTTGTGCGTAGCGTATTGCTATTGCTTTTCCTATTCCGCGGCTTGCTCCTGTTATAAGAGCTGTTTTTCCTTCTAATAATTTCATTGTATTATTATTTTAAGTTTGTATTCTGTTTTATGTTTTTGAGTTTGCAAAGATACGACTTTTTTTCGTATCAGCATCTTTTTATAAGAATCCAAGTTCAAGTTTTGCCTCTTCGCTCATCATGTCCATACTCCATGGTGGGTCGAAGGTTATATCTACTTGTGCATCCTTAACGCCCTCTATCATAAGTATGTTGCTGCGTACTTCGATAGGTAGCGAGTCGGCCACAGGGCAGTTCGGAGCCGTCAATGTCATGGTGATAAAAACTTTGTGCTCGTCGGTTACTTCTATGCCATACACAAGGCCCATATCATATATATTTACCGGAATTTCGGGGTCGTGTACGTTTCTCAGTACGTCGACAACGGCACTTTTTATAGTTTCTTTGTTAGGTATCATGGTGTTAAGAGTTTATTTGTTCATAGTGGTGTAGGCTAAAGCGTATAGTTTCAGCTGTTTCAGCATAGCTGTAAGCCCGTTGGAACGGGTAGGTGAGAGGTGCTCTTTCAGGCCGATGTGTTCGATAAAACTTAGGTCGGCATCCACAATGTCTTGTGGTGTTTGGTTGTTCAGCACGCGTATTAGCAGGTAGGCTATACCTTTGGTTATTACGGCATCGCTATCGGCTGCAAACACCATTTTGCCATCAACTAGGTTGGCACTGAACCACACTCTGGATTGGCAGCCTTTTATAAGGTTGGCTTCGGTTTTGTCTTTATCCTCAATTTTTGGGCATTCTCTTCCCATTTCTATGATGTAGTTGTACTTGTCCATCCAGTCTTCAAAGACTTCAAACTCTTCTATTATCTGATTTTCTATCTCTTTTATAGTCATTATAGTTCGTTATTTGCGTGTTTAAAAACTTCGTCTATTATCTCTCTTGTGTTTTTTAATCGTGGTATTTTGTGTTGCCCACCCAGTTTGTTGTTGTCCTTTAGCCACTTCATAAACGTTCCGTTTGGTACAAAGTTTATAACGGGTTTTTGTAGTATAAGGTTTTTGTATCGCTTGGCTTCATAGTCTGAGTTGGAAGCTTTTAGTGCCTTGTCCAATAGTTCGGCAAACAGTTCCTTGTCGGCCGGTTCTTGTTCAAACTCTATTATCCATTCGTGTCCAACAGGTTTGTTGTCGGCCGAAAGGTATGGGGCAGCAGTGTATTCTTTTACCATGCAGTTGGTTTCGCTACATGCTGTTTTTATTGCTTGGTTGGCGTTATCCTCTATCAGTTCTTCGCCACATACGTTGATGTAGTTACGTGTACGTCCCGTTATTTGTATGCGGTAGGGCGCTTTGGATGTGAATGTTACGGTGTCGCCTATAAGGTATCGCCATAGTCCGGCATTGGTGCTTAGCAGTAGGGCATAGTTTTTTCCTATCTCCACATCTTGCAGCTGTGTTACTTTGGGTTGTTCTTTCCCAAGCTCGCAAGTTTCGATAAATTCGTAGTACACTCCGTTGTTGAGCAGTAGTAGCATGTCTGATACTCCATGTTGGTCTTGTATTCCAAAGTATCCTTCCGAAGCGTTATATACATTTACATATCGCATATCGGGGTTGGGGATAAGTTGTTTAAACTTCTGCTTGTATGGTAGGAAGTCTACACCGCCATGGAAGTATACCTCTAGTTTTTTCCATACTTCGCCTATGTGGTTTTTGCCGGTTATTTCCAAGCAACGTTGTAGTAGCAAAGCCATCCACGATGGTACACCGGCAAGGCTTACAATATTTTGAGCGCTTGTGGTTTCGGCCATCCTTATCAGTTTGCTTTCCCATTCGTTCATAAGTGCAATTTCGCGTTTGGGAGCACGAAACATTTCGGCCCAGCGTGGAAGGTGGTCCATAATTATTGCCGACACATCGCCGCAGTAGTAGGGGTCTGAAGGTCGGCTTTGTTTGCTACCGCCAAGGGCAAGGTTATAACCTCCAAATATATTGGATACAGAGTACATGTTGCAGTATATTATAAGCATATCCACACCGCCCTTGTAGTGGCATTGTTTTAGGGCTTCGTGGCTTACGGGTATAAATTTACTTACACGTCCCGAGGTGCCGCTTGATTTGGAAAACATAGTTATAGGGCTGTTCCATAGTAGGTTTTGCTCGCCTTGCTGCATCCGTTGAATGTATGGAATAAATGCATCGTACTCATTTATGGGCACCTTTTGGTTGTAATCTTCCCACGATTTGATATTGCCATAATCATGCTTTTTGCCCCATTCGGTATTTTTGCCGGCTGCTATAAGTTGGTGAAACACATCGTTCTGAACCTCTATCGGGTTGTTTATCGTTCGTTCCACTTCAGAGTGTCGGCTCTTCATCACAGCGTATGCTATCGAATTGAAAATACTCATAGTTGTTATATTATTGTTTGTTATGGTTTCTATTTAGGAGCTTTTCTTATAAGTATTAATGCCGCCACAGCATATATTATTTGCGGTAGTAGTACGGCCAAAAATGGGCTAAGGTTGCCATTGGTGGCAAACACTGTGGTAACTTTCATAAACACAATGAATGAGAATGCCACAGCTATGCCTATGGCTATATGTATGCCCACTCCGCCTCGCATCTTTCGCGACGAAACGGCCACACCTATAAGTGTCATTATCACTATAGCCAAGGGGTTAAGCATCCGCTGGTAATGCTCTATCTTGTACGATACCACTAGGTGCGAACCCCGTTGTTGTTCTTGTTTTATAAAGTTTCTCAGTTTGAAAAAGTTCATCGTTTCAACACTCGTATAGTTGATGTTGAAGTCGGCAGGCGTTACCCCAAGGTTAAGCACCGTGTCGGGGCGACGAATAAAACTTTCTTCCATACCGTTGATATGGCGGCAAGTATAGTTGAACATCTTCCATTGATTGGAAGTGCTGTCGAAAGTTATTTGGTCAGACGTTACTTTGCTAAGCAATTCGTTGTTGTCCGAAAATATTTCCTTTGTAAACTTGTAGCCTATATTGTTTTTGTTGTCGAAAGTTTCAATGTATATCTGCGTGCCTTTCTCTATCTGAATATGTATGTTGCGCATGTTGTTTTGATAACGGTTTTTGATATATTTCCGTTCAAAATCCTTTACATACGTGTTGTTTATAGGTATTATAAAGTTACCAAAAATAAACATTACCACAGCTATTATCGCCGCTCCATACATATAGGGGACTAGCATTCGCCGAAAGCTTATACCATTGCCCAATATGGCTATAATTTCGGTGTTGCCCGCCATCTTGGATGTAAAAAAGATGACCGATATAAACACAAACAAGTGGCCAAACAGATTGATAAAGCTGGGTATGAAATTCAGGTAATATTGAAAAACAATCAACTTCAGAGGGGCGTTGCGACTAAGGAAGTCGTCCAACTTTTCCGATATGTCGAAAACAATTACAATGACTATAATCAACCCAATGGCGGCACAGAAGGTTTTCAGAAACTTGCCCAAAATGTAGCGGTCGATTAGTTTATATTTCATTGTTTTATATCGTTTTTGAATATGTTTTTTGTTCCTAAAAGGCAGAATATGTTTGATATTTTGCATATTACTATATCTCTGCCCGTCGGAAAAATATCTGCAAATATACATAAATATTTTCGTATTTGCACGTCTTTGTCCTAAAGTTTTCCACATCAGTGTGCCCACAGTGTTTTATCGTCCACTTTCGTTAGGGGTGAACAGCACGTGGTATGCACGTTCTTTGCCACTTGCCGGAACGTGAAAATTCCATCGCGAGGAAGATTTGTCTACATCACGATCTAGATGAAATTCCATCACGATGAAAATTTATCTACATCACGATCTAAATTTCTGCTCTATATATTCCCCTAGAAAATAATTGTCATTAACTTTTTTTCAAATACACAATCCTTTTTATTTTCATACCTTTGTAATATTTATTTTGAATCTCTAACCAAGGTTAAATATAATGTTATGAAAGGAATAACAAATATTTTGGCAATAATAATGGTGCTTGTAGGCCTATGTACTTCGTGTAGGAGCTATGTTGGTTTTGACGATATATGTCAAATAAAAAATCCATCCAAAGGCGAATTTTATTACACCTTCAAAACAGAATATGATTCCATAACCAAGGCTGTCCACCGCATTCGGTTGGATACAAATTTGAGATACGGTTTGGACGTTGATACTTTTTTGAAAGCCATCAAAAGAACAAAACCTATTAAAGCCAAATTTGTTTCAAACAAAGTTGTTAAGGTATATGACTCAGATGGAAAAGTATACCGTTTTTTATTTTCTAAAGGTAATGGAACTTTTAAATTAAGTATAGATGGAACTAGCCATTGTTTTAAGGTATCCAAACGTCGAGCACGGATATTGACCGCACTGTTTATGAAAGCAAACAAGCAGTGTAATGAATGTCATTGCCAAACATTGAATCCTCTCGAAGAATTGGACTGGCTGAAGAAAAAACTGAACAAGTTATATGAAAAAGGATGCTCTGCCGATGAAATATATTCGTGTAAGTATCAGAAAGACAAAGATGGTTTCCTTTTTGTAAACACAACATGCAGGGATGTTCCTCAAGAGCTTTATGACTGTAGGGGCAATAGACTATGTACCATCGGCGGTGTTCTAGGTAGGAGAGATACTATTTATAATATTGAAGAAAACTCGTTACAACTAATATTCAAACTATAACCCCATAGCTTTGGGTCTTTTTTTGTAATTTGAGAAACTTAAAAACTTATTATATTTTCTCTCCGAAAGCAATGAAAAAAAACTATTGTTTTTAACATTTGTATAGCTCTATTTTATGTATTTTCAATGGTCGGGTAGATTTATTTGTCTATTTTTATTGTTTTTCTAACATCTTGTTTTATAACGGATAAAAGTATTAGTTTTAATTTGTTTGAATATTTTTTTATTGAAAATATTTGGTAGTTACAAATAAATGTGTAACTTTGCAGCGATTTTAATCAATATATAAATACAAATAAATAAAATTCAAATCATGGGAAAACAAATGTTGAAAATCGCCGTATTGGCGATGGTAGCAATAGGAAGTATAAGTACTATTGGCTGCAAAAAGGACAAAGAGGAATCGAAAAACCTTACAGTATCTAACATCAGTTACACCGATTGTTTGTCGGAAAATAAAGATGCTTTAAGCAAAGCTCTTGGGGATCCGGATTCAATTGCGTATTCGTATCAAAACAATACGTTGTACATTACTCATTATAATTTGGTTGTGGGTTGTGGTGAAGAAGTTCATGTGGACGTTCAGAGTATTGGCGATACAATCCGCATTGCTGAGTGGACTGATGGATATGTAAATTGTGTTTGTAGTGTTGATAACTCGTTTCAAATCAATGATGTCAAGGATGGATTATGCATTCTTGAGTTTGTAAATCAGGGAATTGTTTTACCAATAAATTTATAATATCATGAAAAAGTTAGTTTTTAAAGCCATGATATTGGCGATGGTAGCAATAGGAAGTATAAGTACTATCGGCTGCAAAAAGGACAAAGAGGAATCGAACGAGCGGAAATGCAATGAATGTCATTGCCAAACTGCCAATCCACTTACCGACTTAGAGTGGCTTAGGACAGAGGTAGCGGAAATGGATGAAGCCATACTGTCCATGGAAATTTCCACCTGCAAGTATCAAAACGATAAAGATGGTTTCTTTTTCGCGGAGGTGCAATGTTCAGACGGACAGCAATATCTTTATGATTGTAGCGGTAATCTGTTGTGCACAATGGGTGGGATTGCAGGCAAGATAGACACTGTTTATAACGTCGATTACAACTCATTACAATTGATCTATAGGAATTTTTAGGTTATGAAAAAGTTAGTTTTTAAAGCCATGATATTGGCGTTGGTAGCAATAGGAAGCATAAGTACTATCGGTTGCAAAAAGGAAAATAATGATATCCTTTCCGGCACTAAGTGGATGTTTGTACGTTATGATGACGAACCTGTCAACTATATGTATGTTGAAATGACATTCACCGAAGACGGTAATATACAGATACCATTCCTTACTTTACCCTACGTCGAAAATGGTTCTGCTATATCAGTTTCTTATCCCGAATCGACAAGGTCTCATCGTTTTATACTAAGCGACGATGGGCAAAGCCTTAAGATATTGGATAATTTTCATATCTTTAGCGATACTCAAGATGTATGGGACACAACTTATTTTGAGAGGATAAACTAAAAGCTCTCATATAGCCATATAACTAACCGCCCAAAGTTTCATTGCGAAACTTTGGGCGGTTTGCTTTTTGCACTCGCCATACTTGCGAGTTATAAACATGCGGGTTTGGCATTGTAAGTGCCATACTTACGGGGCAAAACTATGGCACTTACGGGTCGTAAACCACAGGGTTGCGAACGTCAATTTTTTGTTCTGCGACAAATAAATTGGACGGACGTTATTTATCGGTTAGCTTGCGTTTGTCCGAAACCTACAAGGCGGTCGTAGAGGTCACTTTAAATAAATCTCTCTTGTTCCTCGAATGGCCTCTTACCGTGCTAGACTTCAACCTCTAAATCGTCTTGCAACACCATTCCCTACCTCTTGAAAAGTTTTGCAAAGTTAAAACCTTTTTCCGAAACATCCAAATTTTTTTGAAAAAAGTGGTCGTTTGCTACTCAAAACTATGTGGTTTAGAGGTGGAAAGTGTGCGGTTTACGGCTTAAAACCATGGGAGTTATGGCTCAAAAGTATGGGGGCTACAATGGTTAAACTGCGTATTTTCAGACTATGGACAACAGACTATGGACAACGGTCTGGCGGTAGCCGGATGGGGCTACGCCGGACAACAAGACAACGAGTCAACGAGACAACTAGTGGGGCGGTAGCCACTTGTAGTCTCGTAGTCTTGTGGACTAGTTGCCTGCGAAGCTAGGGCGGTAGCCACTTGTAGTCTCGTAGTCTTGTGGACTAGTTGTCTGCGAAGCTAGGCGGTAGCCACTTGTAGTCTCGTGGTCTTGTGGTCTCGTAGTCTGCGAAGCTAGGGCGGTAGCCACTTGTAGTCTCGTAGTCTGCGAAGCGGTAGCTGAGCATAAACCCAAAATTCGACATTGTCAGCCCCGCCTCACCACCGTATCCCCCCGTATTCCCCCTAAAGGGGAATACTTAAGGGGGATACTTGAGTGGTGGCGGACGGAGGTGCTGACAAGTCGCCACGATTTCAAAGCTTCGCCAAGACTACAAGACAACTAGTCAACGAGACAACGAGTACTGCGGCAGCCACTTGTAGACTTGTGGTCTCGTAGTCTGCGAAGCGATAGCTGAGCCCAAGGCGGTAGCCGTCTCATGACTCACGACTCTTTCGACTGCGAAGCCCCTTTTGTCCTTTGCCTTTCGTCGGTATAGTCTGCGATGCCCTCCGTTGTCCGTTGACTGTAGTCCTAAAAAAACGCCTATTGTAATTCAGTTTTTTACAAACAAAACGGGACAAAACGGGACAAAACGGGACAAAACGGGACAAAACAGGACAAAACGGGACAAAACAGGACAAAACAGGACAAATCGGGACAAATCGGGACAAATCGTTAAAGTGACATTTCGAATGTTTGTATCTTTGCAAAACCGAACCGAAAAGTGCGTATGCGGTTAAAGTGCTGAACAAAATGCTTTTGCTTCTACCTCTCCTCTCTTACAACCTCGCAAAAGTGTTTTTAGGACAACAGACAACAGACAACGGAATTGGAAAGAGTTCTTTGACATGTTTTTGAACTACGTAGGACAACGGACTACAGACAACGGAGGTCGGTTGCTTGCTCTCAATTTTATCGCGAAAATAATCCGTAATTTGCGAAAAGCACGAAAACTCTTTCTGCTACGCAAAAAGTAGGGCGGTAATCGGAGCTATGGAACTACGGATTAACGGAATCACGGATTTATGGATTGCTACGCTTCGTAGCTCACAACTCATAGCCTCATACGAAAATACGTGCGATATGCGGAGCCAGCCAATAGCTAACAGCTGACAGTAGTGCGACAGCCACTTGTAGTCTCGTGGTCTTGTAGTCTGCGAAGCGGTAGCAGAGCATAGTGCGGCAGCCACTCGTGGTCTTGTTGTCTCGTGGACTTATAGCCTGCGAAGCGTTATCGAAGCCCTCTTTCGTATATCCTGTACAGTCTCACCTTATTTGGATTCAAAAAAATATTTTTGAAATGCAAAAGTAAAGTAGAAGCTAAATTGTAGTTTTATAGTAGATTATAGTTTGCATTTCGACGTTATGTTCATAAAACTATCAGTAATGAATGCAATTAAATACAATGCTATAAATTTAAATCCAAATCGGCCTCGATACAAAAAAGGAATATCGATAAAAGAACTTATTTATAAGCGACAAGAAAAGATACGCAAACATACTCAAACAATAGATTTAACACTATTGAAACACCTGAATGATTTTTCAAAAGAAAATACACTTATTCAATCAGTTGATGCAAATTTTTGCTATAAGTTTGCAAACTATCTTGTTTCCCAAGCAAAATTACAAATAAGCAGTGCCACCACTTATATGCAAAAATTACATGCAGTACTGCAAGATGCAGTTTATTTGGGATATTTAAAAAGTAATCCTATGCCTCCGATTAGTCGACTACTTCCTAAATATACATCACCACAAAGGTCAAATCTTAGTGTAGAAGAAGTGGAAACCTTAAATAATTCAGAATGTCCGCACTTAATAACCAAGTTGGCATTCCTTTTCTCGTGCTATACTGGGTTGCGATTGTCAGATATAGAAACTCTTAGATGGAATAACATAAATAAGAGGAATGGTGTATATATGTTGACAAAAATTCAAGTAAAAACAAATAGCGAAGTATATATACCTCTATGTAAGCAAGCTGTACAAATATTGCAACAGGTGCAGAATAACAAACTATCAAATGATGAAAATATATTTCCAATGTATTCACGTACCACGATATACTCCGACCTTCGACAATGGGGTACTAATGCAGGAATAACTAAACATATTACTTTTCATATATCTAGAATAACCTTTGTTACACTTTCCATTTCGGCAGGAATGAATATGTATGTAATATCCAAACTATGTGGGCATAAAGATATAAAAACAACGCAAGTATATGCACGAATGATAGATCGCACCTACATTGATGCCATGACGATGTTTGAAAACATATTCAAATATAAGAAACTTAAACAAAAAACTTCTCAAAAAGTTGAATTATTACTATAACTTATGCCAAAAGTATTGCTAAATAATTAAGGTTATTTATTTGTAAATACGACTGTTATTCCGATTTAAGAAAATAAATTTTGCCAATTCAAAAATAAACTTTACTTTTGCATTTCAAAATCAGAGCAGAAATATTTTTTTTTTGAAATTATAAAGTGTAGATATATACGATGTATTGGGTGATATTAATAGCAATAGTATTGACAGTTTTGGTAGCTGTAGTTGCACTGAATATAGATGTAAAAAAGAGTTTTTCAGTGCTTTCTGTTATTATATTGATTGTGGGATTTGGATTGTTGTGGCTAGAAGTATCTACTACAGCCAATGCTATACAGTCTAAGCGTTCGTTGTCCGAAACGGTTGGTGCTGTAAGCAACTCAATACTTCAAGTGGTGGGCGAAGAGAATGCCGATTATAGATTTGATTACAATGATGCGACTAATATTTTTTTGACGTTAAAACTATATTCGCCGGTATCGTTGGAAGGGATGGAAGTAAACGATATTGTAGGTCAAACGGTAGTTTCGTTGCCACAGGTAATAGGCAAGGAGTTGGCACAAAAATATAAAACTCGTATTGTGGTAAATATATTTCTTATACTGCTTACTTTATGTGCAATGTGTTTTTTTGTAGCCAAAACAATGCAGGGTACATCAAGAGGTAGGAGTAGTAGAAGCTATAGCGATGAAGGATATAGCAAAAATACCCGTTTCGAAGATTTTTGATTATACAACTATATTATATAGAGAATAAAAAAACAATAGATATATGGCAAATCATTTGATTATAGGATTAGGTGGAACCGGTGGTAAAATTATCCGAGAATTCCGCAAACGTATATATGAAGAATTTCGCACTCTTGAACCTGGTGAAGGTGTGCATATAGATTATGTTTATGTAGATTCGTCAACCGAAGATCTAAACGATCGTAAAGATTGGAAGGTGATGGGCAAGAGTGTGCATTTGGGCGAAGCTCAAAAGGTTAATATCAATGGTGTTAATGCTTCGATGCTTGATAATATCAAGATGTATCCCGGATTGGAAGCTTTTCTTAATGGCGAAGATGTACGTATGATGCGTGGCGAAAAGATGGGGCCGCTTATTACTGCCGGTATCGGGGGACAACGTCGCAGACTGGGCCGTACATTGATAGCCAATAATATGAGTGATAAAAACAATTCATTAAATTTTGAGGCTACAGTTCGTTCGGCTGTTCAACGTCTACAACAAAATAGTAGCGACCAAAGTGTAAACTTCCATATCTGTGCCGGTTTGGCAGGCGGAACAGGTTCCGGTTCTATAGTAGATGCAGTGTCGCTTATACGAAAATGGTTTTATAATCCACAAGACCCTAAAACATTTAAGGTAAGACTTATGGTTTATATGCCTGAGCAAACAATGGTACACACTAATCATGATGCAGGTTTTTATCAAGCAAATGGTTATGCCGCATTGTCCGAACTTAATGCAATGAGTGTTGGCAAGTATCACCCGGTTGATATTATGGGTGAAAAAGAATTGTTTGGTGATAGAGCACAACGCCTATTGCAAAATCAAGAAGCTTTCGAGGCTTGTTATATTTACAGCAATGTAAATGAGTATGGCAAAACACTTGAGTTGACTCAAGAATTGCCATCGGTAGTAGCCAACTTCCTTTTCCAAACCATAGTGGCATCGGATATTGTTGGCGATAAAGGCCGAATGTCCAGAGTGGAAGGATGCGAAAATGAAGGTGCCGGACCCGAAGTGGATCAAGCCGGACAAAGCACCCGCTCTCGTAAATTTTTGAGTTTTGGTATTACTCGTGTGTCTTATCCCGAAAGCGAAGTGAGGGAATTTGTTACCTATAGCTATGCCACACAGGTAGCCAAGCAACTTACCTACAATTATTGGATAGGAGGTCAAGGTTATAGCGAACGTACACTCGACGAGGTGGGTTCCGGTTATTTGGAAGAGATAAAGCAACCTAGAAATAGAGGTTCTTTGATGTTGGATAACAGTAGATTGATGTTATCCTCGGCTATTATAGATAACGATTCGTCAAAGAAATGGAAAGATATAGATGAAACGTGGAGCTCGCGAACCGCACGCGAAACAAACGATATAATGCAAACTGAACCCGACAAGAAATTGTGGGTGAATAGTTTGAACGAGCGTTGCAAAAATTTCTTTGAAAGAGATTTTCGCAATCAAGGTGTAAAGGCTTTTTATACCAACCAACGAAAGGAACTGAAAGCATATGCTAAATTTATTCGTCGACACATTGAAAGTAAGATGTTTACCGATTGGACTGCCGGTAACAGATCAATGCTAGAGGTGGAAAAATATATAAGCATACTTATTTCGGACTGCAACGAACGTATAAATAAGTTTACCGAACAAAAATCTAACTTGATGAATACCGAATTGTCTCGTTCGATGGACGAGATGAAACAATGCAAGGTAGATTACGACAATATTGGTTGGCTAAAGGATGCTATTACAGGTGCTTCGGGCAAGATATTTGGACGTTACCAAACTGCTATTACCGATTATTATACTACAGCAACTCGCATAGAAGCATACGATTATGCCAAGGAATTGCTAGCCGAAATAGTTATAGAGTTGGGCAAAATGCAAGAAGGTGTACGAGCATTCAAAAATAGAATTGCCGAAATTAATGAAGAGGTAGAAAAACAAGCTGCTTCTAAATGTAAGACTAACGAGGAGCAAGACGAAGCAAACATTAAGAAATACGATCCCGAAAAAGTTAGAACTATTGTACGTCAGTATACTTCGAACAAAGAGTATCAAGACAAAACAGCTCAAGCTATCCGAAATAGTTTTATAACAAATCTTGGTGAGGATGGCGAACGTTCGTTTGCAAACCTTTACGATAAAACAGACTTTAACAGTATAAGTGATACTATTTTGGATATTTGTACGAACAACGCTATTGAAGCAATGGAAGAAACTGCAAAAAGTGATCCTTTGTGCAGAATGATAGGTGTGAACATTCTTGAAAAACTAAAACAAGAACTTATTACCGAAGACCAATTGGATCAATTTGTAAAAAATATTGTACAAAAGTCTAGCACATACGTGCAGTTTAATGCCGAAGAGAAATCAAAGATTATTGCCGGCAATGTAGGTGCTATGCAAAGTATGGTGCAGGTAAGTATACCGGTAGCTGACGAAAATACTCAGGCTTTCAGAAATAAATTGGTAGAAGCTTTCAAGAGAACATTGCCGGGATTTACAGATGCGGATGTTTCGGAACACTATAAAAACAACGAAATAGTATGCGTGTCGGCCAGAGCCGGCTTCCCATTGCGTTATTTGGCTAATATGGTTACTTTGCGTGAAAAGTATGAACGCTTGTTGGCAGCACAGGATGGAAACTATAATAAAATGCTTTTACATACCGAAAGTGGCGTTGAATTGCCTTCGCTTTTCGAAAAGTCTAAGGATGAAATCAAAAGAGATGTATTTAAATCTCTTATGTTGGCATACACTCTTGGTCTGATACAAGAACAACAAAATCCTGTAACCGGCGAGCGTTTTTCGGCAATGAAGAAGAAAGAT
Source organism: Bacteroidales bacterium (assembly GCA_017646685.1). Lineage (GTDB taxonomy): Bacteria > Bacteroidota > Bacteroidia > Bacteroidales > P3 > HGM05376. The sequence continues at coordinate 26,203 of JAGCLZ010000114.1, forward strand.
GCCTTTGGTAATGATGAATGGGTACAACTTGGAAAAGATTTTGCCTTGGTATGGGATGCACTGGGTAACGATTATGCCAAAGCTACAGAGTTGAAAAACTTGGTAAAGAAAGCATTAGAAACCGAAGCTCGTAGCAACGAACAAAAGGCTGCTCTTAAACCTTTGTTGGGCAACGTGTTGGTAAATCAAGTGAAAGTATCGTTGTGTGAAAACAACGAGTTCCATCCCGATTACCAAAAGTATAAGAATCTTGCATTAGAGATTCTTGAAAACGAATTGAAACAATTGTAGTATAAATAATAAAAAATAAAATATTATGGCACTAAAGAAAGGTGTTTGCAAAAACTTTGACAACTGCGATTTGGCAGATAAACAAGAAATACAAGAAGTGGAATCGACAGAGTTTAAATGCTCGGAATGCGGAAAAGATTTGCACGAAATTGCTACTACCACAAAGCCTAAAGGTGGCTCAAAGAAAATAGTTGTTATTGCAGCTATTTTGGTGGTTATTATAGGTGCTGCGTGTGCTTATCTTTTAGTGGGTAATGAACCGCAGATGCAGATTGAACCGAAATCTGAACAGCAGAATGAACAGCAGAATGAAGAACCACAGAACAAGCCTCAGACTGAACAGCAGGTAACGGAAGTGAATTCTACTGATGAATTTGAAGATATAGGTTGCATTACAGAGGAAGAAATGAAAGAACTTGAAGCAGAATTCAAGAATAATCAACAAGCAGAAACTCAATATGACTATGATTTTGGTTGGGCTAAATATAATGGACCTATGAAAGGTGGTAAACCTCATGGTCCGACTGGAACACTTAAGATAACTCGTAGTTATAGTATTGATTTGAAAGATGGACTTGGTTCTACACTTGATGTATATCCTGGCGAAACTATCGAAAATACCAAGTTTGATAATGGTCGGTTGCGTTCCGGTGAGTTGCATCGCCTTGATGGTACTCGTCCGTATTTCAATATATAGTTTTTACTAGATGTTTTATAACTTTTAAACAGATGATTAAGCGGTATTTTATAGTACTATTTACTATAAGCTTTGCACTAGGAGGTGTAGCTGTTGCACAGACTGATGTGGAACGGCTACATCATCATTTTATACAGCGCCTGGTATATGGTTCTGAGAAAGGAGAACTGCAAGGCAAACCAATAGATAAATTTATGCAAGAGGAGAAAATTTCTATCCTCGAAGGTGATTTTAAATTATTGGGAGTTTTGAATAGTGATACTTCTGCCATAATGGAGATGACTATTGTGGATGGCAAACGCTATGCCATAAGTTTTATTAAGGATAGTGTGAGAAAGGCTGTTATCAGTTATCCGGCATCGTATCAGCTTATACTTGGAACCACTCTTATGGAGGCAGAGAATTTGTTGTTGAATAATGTTCGACGTACGGCGTTGCCACCGGTAGAGGATGGTAGTATTTCGGGCGATATATTGCAACGAATAGGTACTAGTGATATATATCTTTTAAAGGGTTTTCATTACACATTGCCCGAACTCAATGCCAATCGCTACTATGTAAAAGAGAGCGACACTGTTTATTCTTTGCTATACAGCGAGGATTTGCCTATGGAAACTATGGCAAACCTTATTACCGGCACAGAGATAGAAAACCAATTGATGTTGAATATCACTATGGTGAAGTATGGTTATAAGATAGATAGTGCAACTGTTCCTTTAAGGCAATGGATTACCTATTGCTTTTCGGAGGGATGTGTGCCTTATTTTGGGGTAATGACTAAAGAGTCGGAAAAAATGGTTTGTGAGCTTTTGATGATAAACGAAATGCTGGGGTATGCCCATGTTATGAAAATGGAGTTTAATCCCAAAATATTGGCCAATCGTGAAGGTAAAATTAAAGCTCGATTAAATAGTTATATTCCTATTTGGAATTTAAAGTCGTTGATGGATGATAAAAACTAATGATATGATTAAGAAATTTACAATTACGCTTTTAGCGTTGATTATGGGAGTGGTTGTAATGGCTCAGCAAGAATCTGTAAGTAAGCAAATAAATCAGATAAAGCGAAATCCATTGTACATCTATTCCGAAGCTACGATGGCTACAGAGGAAGAAGCACGCGAAGTGGCTTGTGAAATGCTTTTGAAACAAGTAAAGGAGTATGCTGAATCAAAAAAATATCTGGTAAAGGCTGATAATATCTTGATAAAGGACATTCAAACAAAAAGTGAGTCGCTTATGATGCGACGTGGTACTATGTATCGTGTGTTTGTGTATGTTAGCAAGATAGATATTGAACCTGTAAATAATGTTACAAACATTAATAGCTCTACCGGCACTACGATAAGTACCAATAATGTGGTGACAAAAGTAACGAACGCTAAACCTACTGTTGAACAAAAACAGAAAGAGCCGGAGACAGTAAAGAAAAAAGAGAATGTTGTTTCGAAAAAGAAAAAAGAGGATTATTTTTCGAAAACGAAGAAAGTAGAGCCGGCTGTAAAATCGGAACCGGCTACAGTGAAATCGGAACCGGCTGTAAAATCGGAACCGGTGGTAGCTAATGAGAAAAAGGAAATCAATACTACAAAAGAGATCGAAACTATGAATATCCATTCGGGAAATCTTCCTAAATGGCAGCAACAAGCAATTGAGTCTTTACTTACTTGTGCTAATGTGTCGGAAATTATTAATAAACTAAATCGATTGAAAGCGGAATATAAGATAAGTGGATACGGAACTGCAGATAAATGTCGTTCGGTAGCCAGCTCTTATTGGATTATTTTTGATTCCGATGGAAGACTAGTTACTATATTAGGAATGGGAGAAACAGAAAGACTTGATTATAGTTCAGCGCAAACATCTTCGTTAGAAAAATATAGAGGAATGAATGCATTATGGTTTAATTTTGCAAAATAATAGATATAAGATGAAAAAGATATTATTGTTAGTTTTAGCTATTGTATTTGGATACGTGGCAAATGCACAAGATGTGGTGTATTTTGAGTTTTCTGATGGTATAGAAGGAAACCTTAAAAGTGTGATGGAACGAAATACATCTAATTTACTTACAGCTATCAATCGTGCCGAAAGCACTAATAGTGATATAAATTATACGGGTATAAGTATTGACAATCTTGCTTCGCAAAGTATAGGAATGATGTGGAATAATGTTCGTTTTAGAGTATTGGACGAAGATATCGTAGAACATTGTTTGAGCATCAAGTCGAGTTCGGGAAAGGTTATAGGTTATCAAGTGCGTAATATTGCAGTTGAAATGAAACCGCGTGATAATACTTATATTGGAGACCTAAACCAAGAAGTTTGTATCAATTTTGATAGAAATGGTCGTATAAGCGATTTTAATATCACTATGGGTTTGCAACAATATGTAAAACTTATAAAGGAAGGTGAACGCTTGGATGATTTGGATCGTCGTATGCAAATTTTGCACTGGGTAGAACAATTCCGTAATGCCTATATTACAAAAGATATAAACTTTATGGAAAATGTGTTTAGCGATGATGCTCTTATCGTTACCGGTAAAGTGGTGAAACGTCAAAAAACAGATATGAAGCCTATAAGTGTGGAATATACTACGCAAGGAAAACAACAATATTTGAATGGTTTGCGTCGTGTGTTTAAAAACAATGCCTACATAAACGTTAATTTTGATGAGATTAAGATAGTTCGTCATGGTGCCAAACCAAACTATTATGGAGTTACTCTTAAACAAGGATGGAACACCAAGGGTTATAGCGATGAGGGTATAGTGTTTATAGTATGGGATTTTACTGATGAGTTTAATCCAAAGATAATGGTGCGTACATGGCAACCAATGCAAATTGATGATAAAGATGTATTTACACTTGGCAATTTTAAGTTGAACTAACGAAATGAAGAAGCATATATTTTTTCTATTAGCAGTAGTATTTTCGACTTCTGTATTTTCGCAGCAGTTGAAAGTGGTAGAGAATTTGTATAAAGACGAGAATTCGAGATATGCTATTGATTATCCCAGGGAGGATTTTAATAAAACTCTTTGTGGTCTTATTCTCGTAGAATTGGATATGCCGGAAGCAACATTTGAAGGTGATGTTGTATATTCTGAATATCAAAATGGTGTGTGGTGGATATACATGTTGGATGGTGCAAACTGGCTTACGGTTAAAGCTAATGAATATGTACCTTTGCGTCTCGAATTTAGTCCTATAAAGATAGAGAGTGCTGCTACTTATTTTATGAAGATAGAAAAGGTGCAAAACGAATCCATACCATTGGTAAGACAATATCTGGTTATACGTACTGAACCATCGGATGCTAAAATATATGTCGATGGTGAATATGTAGGACAAGGCGAAGTAGCACCATTTTTGCCGGTTCATAAAGAACATCACTATAAGGTGGAAGCTCCGCTGTATCATTCGGAAGAAGGAATAGTGCGAATGACTGCCGACAATACAACTGAGTTGGAAGTAAAGTTGGAGCCAGTGGATTTGGGATATTTGGTAAGTATACGAACCGACCAGTTTGGCGATAGTTTGTATGTCGACGATAATTTTATGGGTGTTTCGCCACAAGAGTTGTATTTTGAGATAGGTTCATATCAGATAGAGGCTAGACGTGGAATGGCTGTAATGGAACGAACCTTGGAAATAACAGATAAACTGCGAAAAGATGAGACTCTAGATGTTCTTATAGAAATAAAAGAATATGATTTTGTTGACTTGGGATTGAACGTTAAATGGGCTACATGTAATGTTGGCGCTTCTGTACCTGAAGAATATGGCCATTGTTATACGTGGGGCGAAACAATGTTCAAGGATGAATATGTTTTGGACAATTGTGCTACCTGTCGTGATACTATATATGAGATAAGCGGTAGTGCTACACATGATGCGGCAAGGGTTAATTGTGGCAAAAAATGGAGAATCCCAACAAAGGATGAGATGGCCGAACTGAAGGATAGATGCCAATGGACATGGACTGAAAAGAATGGTGTGAAAGGTTATGAGATAACCGGACCTAATGGAAACACTATTTTTATGCCGGCTGCCGGAAATTATATGGGATCAACGAGGTACAATGCCGGTATAGGTGGTTTGTATTGGACTGCAACATCGCCCTCTACCGAAAAAGGAAATGCTTATTATTTGCATTTCGATGTGGATAGAAATATAATTTCAGCCGATAGATATTATGGGCTTGCAATACGTCCGGTGATAGATTAAGGTATTTGAAACTAATAAAGAAAGAAATAATATTTTGTAACATATTAAATATTTCAATAGCAACTAAATGAAACGATTTGTATTATTGACTTTGCTGTTAGTGGTTTGTGGTACCACATTTTCTCAGCAACTACGTGTGGTTAAGGAATTGTATAAAGATGAAAACAATACTCTTGCTGTTAAGTATCCAAGGAAAGATACCAGAGGTGATAATTGTGGTCTTATACTTGTAGGATTGGTTATGCCCGATGCAAAATTTGAAGGAAATATAGTGTATAAGGAATACAAGCAAGGGGAATGGTGGATTTATATGCCTAAAGGTTCCACATCTTTTACTGTAAATGATGTGTTGCGTTGCAGTTTCTCTCCTATAGAGAGCAATGCTACTTATTTGATGACGATAGTTCGTGAAAATAAAGACGCAGTTAAAAATTACTTGGTTATCAGAACCAATAATTCTAGTTCAAAGATATTTGTTGACAATGAATATATGGGAAAAGGGGAGTGTAGCAGTTTTTTGGATGTGTCTAAAAAATATACATATCGTATAGAAACTCCTTTGCACCATACCGAAGAGGGAGTGCTTGAATTGTCGGAAGATAAAACAACAGAACTAAACATCACTCTAAGACCTGCTTATGGTTATCTACAAATAAATACATTTCCTGAACAGGGTGCAACTATAGAGATAAATGGAGAGGAATATGCAGAGGTTACTCCGTTTACAACAAAGGCTTTTGCAAGTGGCGTTTATAAAATACAAGCATTTAAGCAAATGTACAAACCGGTGATGGTAGAAGCAGTGGTAGAAGATGGAAAAACAACACAAGTTGATATAAGTTTGGTTTCCAATTATGGTAATGTTTTGATAGTGTTGGCTGATGGAGATGCCATGTTGTATGTGGATGATAAATATATATCGCAGGGTACTTGGCAGGGGTCTCTTACTGCCGGAGAGCACATTATAGAGGCACGAAAAGATAACTATTATACATTTTCTAAAAAACTAAATGTGATAGAGGGACAAACCGAAAAAGTGTCGATCCCTCCTTTGCAATACAAATCCGGAAAATTAAATGTAAATTCCAATCCTATTGGAGCTGACATAAAAATAGATGGGAAAGATTACGGCAGAACTCCTAAGGTGGTACAAAATATAATAACGGGAACACATTCGATTAGTATTTCCAAAGCCGGATACGCTACCTATACCGCCAATGTGGAAGTGGAAGAAGACAAGATGGCAGAAGTTAGCTGCACACTTGTTAAAGGAGTGGATAAAACTACTCAACCTGCATTGGCCAATATAACTACAGGCCAACAAGGAGACTCTGTATACGTAAATAAAAAATACATAGGTAAATCGCCGATAAACAAGTATTCTCTTAAAGCAGGCAAATATACCATTGAAGCCAGACGCAATGGTGCAAAGGTTTCGAAGGACATAAATGTAAATGCAAACAACGGTCAGACGATGAATGTTGTTCTTGAATTTCCAAAACAAGCTGTTGCTAGTAGCAATACTGATTCGCAAAAAGAAGATGACGAACAATCTAAAGCAGATAATTATAGAATAAAAAATCGTTTCTTCTTTACGGGCGACTATGTGTATTCCTTAACCCAACATACAGCATACGGTCTTACTATCGGTAAGGTGTACAATGGGTCGTTGGGATGGTATGTTTCGGTTGCAAGTAATCTTGTTGACGGATTTTCGATAACTAGAGAATTGAGAACCGACCATATTTACGATCATTATTATACCGGCGAAACAAAGGTGATGAGACATTCGGCAACGTTGGGTGTTCTTCTAGGTGGCCGACATTTTTATTGGAAATTGGGCGGTGGTTATGGAATGCGTAATATGATGTGGTATACATCAGATGGAAAATGGTATAATGTGATGGAAGATAGCTATGAAGGAATAGAAATTACAACCGGTTTTCAGTTGATGCTTTGGCGTTTTGTAATATCGGCCGACGTATTGGTTCCTATAGATAAGTTTGATATACAAGGAGGTCCTTTCTATTGGGAAGCACGTGCCGGTGTAGGTTTTAATTTTTAATATCTTAATATAGTGATGAATATGAAAGTAAAAAATATAACTAAACTTTTTCAGGTGGTTTTGTTGCTCGTGGCTACCTCGTGTGTAAAAGAGGATTTGGAAGTGCCACAAGGCAGAATAGAAAGTGGTAGAATTTGGGACCATGGTTATGTCGATCTTGGCCTTAGTGTGAAATGGGCTACTTGCAATATAGGTGCCGCCAAACCCGAAGAATACGGCGACTATTATGCTTGGGGCGAAGTTGATAATAAGACAAATTATACGTCGACAAATAGCAAAACCTATCGTAAGAATATCGGCAATGATATAAGTGGAAATATCAACTATGATGCAGCAGCAGTTAAGTGGAGTTCGTCATGGAGGTTGCCCACATTGGCCGAGATGGAAGAATTGATAAACGGTTGTACATGGACTTGGACGCATGTGAATGGTGTGTACGGCCGTATGGGTGTAGGGCCAAATGGCAATAGTATATTTTTCCCTGCAGCAGGTTATTGTGAATCAATGGCATTGTATGGCGAAGGTGAATATGGTTATTATTGGTGTTCAACTGCTGCCAATACCGAGAATAGCCATATTATGTTTTTCGATGCCGGACGAAACTATACCGATTGGTTTTACAGATACCGTGGAGCAAGCATACGACCGGTTTCGAATTACTAGTTCGTAGATTGAGAAATAATTTTATTGTCGTTTGTCATAATCTCTTATACTTTTTGTATAGGAGATTTTTATATAACTAACAAACCATTATAAAAGATGAAGAGACTGATATTATTTGTATCATTGATAATATGTTCGGTTGCAGTGTTTTCGCAGCAGCTGAAGGTGGTGGAACCATTGCGCAAGGATGTAACAGACACTAAAGCTAGCAAGTTTTCCAAGAAAGACTATAGTGGCAATACTTGTGGGTTAATTCTTTTGGGAATGGTGATACCCGATGCTAAGTTTGAGGGTGATATTATACATACAGAGTATAAAGATGGTGAGTGGTGGATATATATGTCACCGGGTGCAAACTGGCTTACCATAAAAACGCAATACTATAGACCGCTATTATTGGAATTTGATGATCCTATCGAAACTAGAGTTACTTACCGGATGGCGATAGATAAGCCAGATACTGATAGTCGTAAAAAAAATATTATCACCAATCAGTATTTGGTAATATCGACAACAGTGTCTACCGCTAGAATATACATTGATGGTGAATATGTGGGAAATAAAGAGGTGGAGAAATTATTATCGATAGGTGTAAATCACACTTATAGAATTGAAGCGCCGATGTATTATTCCGAAGAGGGTAATGTAATACTTTCGGATGAAAAGAAAACAGAATTGAATATTTCATTAAAACCTGCATTTGGTTATTTAAGTATATCTACATTACCAGCCAATGCAAAAGTTGAAATAAATGGCAAAACACATACATCACCACTGGAAAATTTGCAGCTTACAAGTGGCGAATACACTGTTTTTATTTATGAGGAAATGTATAAGGAACATCGAAAAGATATTTTGATTAAAGATGGCGAAACGACAAATATATCGGTTGATTTGGAACCAAACTTTGCATTGGCAATTATAACAACAAAAGATAGAAATGCAGATATATATATAGATGGTGAAAGAAAAGGCAAGGATAAGTGGAAAGGACAATTGAGTGTTGGAGATCATAAAGTTGAAATTAAAAAACAGAGTCATAAAACGTATGACGAAATAATAACTTCGAAAGCAGGAGATGAGATAGAAAAACTAATGCCTAGCTTAGAGCCTATAGTGGGCGTGTTGAATGTTACATCAACACCAACGAAAGCCAAAATACTGATAGATGGAAAAGATTATGGTACCACTCCCTCAATGTTGGCTAACGTATTGGTTGGAGAACGCATTGTTGAAATATCGAAAGATGGATACGAAACCAAACTAGAAAAAGTAATGATAGAAGAAAATAAAGAAGTGGTACGAGAGGTAATATTGGTAAAGAAAGAAAATAAAACCACAAATACTGCTACAGCTAAAAATAAAAAACAAAATCACGACTATTTTCTGATGGCTAATGTGGCATATTCCGTAGCACCTCAAATCTCATATGGTATCACATTTGGGAATATGTTAGGAAATATTGGATGGTATACAAGTGTGGCATTTGGTGGTAATTCTTTTAAAGCATTATTTGCCACAAATATAACATACGATCCAGAGGGATATTATCCAGGTAGTTATACTGAAATTGCTCGATTTTCAGCCACAGGAGGAATGTTAATTAAATTGTCAGATATAATTTCTCTTAAGATAGGTGCTGGTTATGGATTGAGAAATTATGCACGTAGGGCATACAATGACTATAATGATGATGTGAAATTGATAAAAGTTCCTGAAAATTCTTACGATGGAATAGAATGTTCTATAGGTTCTCATTTATCGTTTGGAAGAGTTGCTTTATCATTGGATTTAATTACCATTCCATTTAAATATTCAGAAATAAAATTAGGTATTGGTATAGCATTTTAAAACTATATATATGAAAAGATTATTATTGATACTACTTGCGTTATTTATATTAATTGGATGTAAAAAAGATACAGAAAATTTTGTTTTTCCTACATGGGGTTATAAAAACAATCATGCATGGATTGATTTAGGTTTACCAAGTGGAACCAAATGGGCTACTTGCAATGTAGGAGCAAGCCAACCACACAACTATGGCAACTACTATGCCTGGGGCGAAACTGCAACCAAAACTAACTATAGCGAAAGTAATAGCAAAACTTATGGTAAAAATATAAGCGATATAAGTGGCAATAGCGACTACGATGCCGCCCGAGCCAATTGGGCCGGCAGTTGGCGTATGCCTACCGAACGAGAGATGGAAGAACTCGTAAATAAATGCACTTGGACATGGACAACCCTAAGTGGTGTAAAAGGTTATAAAGTAACAGGACCTAACGGCAACAGCATCTTTCTTCCTGCTGCTGGCTACTGCAACGGCTCGTCGCAGTTCGACGTTGGTGAGGACGGCTACTATTGGGGTTCCACGTCCGACGAGAGCTATACCTACTACGCTTACAGCCTCTACTTCAACAGTGGCGGCCGGAATGTGAGTTGGGACTATCGCAGCAGCGGGCTTCCGGTTCGCCCGGTCTCAGAATAAAGTGATAAAACCTCCTTTTTTATACAACTTGATTAAAAATAAACCATTATAAAAGATGAAGAGACTGATATTATTTGTATCATTGATAATATGTTCGTTTGCAGTGTTTTCGCAGCAGCTGAAGGTGGTGGAACCATTGCGCAAGGATGCGATGAGTACCGATGCTATTAAGTATTCCAAAACCGACTATTCGGGCAATAAGTGTGCCCTTATACGTATGGGATTGCTGTTGCCCAACGCCAAGTTTGAAGGCGATGTATTCCATTCCGAATACAAGAATGGCGAATGGTGGATATATATGACAAATGATGCCACTTATATAAAAATATTATCCAACGACTATTTGCCTCTCGAATATAATTTTCCGGAAACTCTCAAAAGTAGTGTAACCTACATTATGACTATAGAAAAACCCAAAGGGGACCCTGACCCGGAAGTTCTTACCGAGAATTTTTTGGTAATAAAATGCCAAACGCCTGCCGATGCCAAGATATTTATAAACGATGAGTATGTGGGACGGGGCGAAGTAAGCAAATACTTGCCAATATATCGCGAACATAGCTATAGGGTGGAAGCTCCTCTTTATCATACCGAAGAAGGGAGGGTAAGACTTTCGGCGGACAATACAACAGTGAAAACTATAACCCTCAAACCTGCATACGGTTATTTGGAGATAAACACCAACCCCCAAGGTGCTACGATAGAAATAAACGGAGAGGGGTATACACAACTTACCCCGTTTATAACCCAAAGATTGCCAAGTGGGGTATATACCATAAAGGCTTTTAAGGAGATGTATAAAGAAGCTATGGTACAAGCCACTGTGGAAGACGGAGGTGCCGCCAAAGTGCAAATAACTTTAGAGCCTAATTTTGGCGAGGTTGTGCTTACGCTAGCCGACGGAGATGCCGAAGTGTATGTGGACAACGACTATAAGGGCCGTGGAGGCTGGCAAGGAAAAGTATCGATAGGCACCCACCGCATAGAGATAAAAAAAGACAAACACCGCACCTATGCCAAAACCATTGTGGCCCAGCAAGGAAAAACCGTTAGAGAAAGCATAGCAAAGTTGGAGCCTATATGTGGCAGAATGATGGTAAACACCACTCCTATAGGAGCAAAGATAATGATAGACGGCCGTGACTATGGCACAAGCCCAAAGGTGATACAAGGATTGCTTATAGGCGACCATAAAGTAACTCTCTCGAAGGAAGGGTGCTCCACCATGCAGCTTACTGTAAATGTAGAAGAAGGCAAAACAGCCGAATGTGTGGCAGAGTTGCCACAAGGCAATAAAGTAAACATACAAACGGACAAAGCCGGCGATGCACTGTATGTAGACGGACAATACATAGGCACCTCGCCTATGGAGGTAACCCTTAGCTTTGGCAACCACAAGGTAGAAGCCGAACGAGGGGGCAAAAGAGTAAACAAACGTATAAATGTAACAGAAGGTGATAGGCAAACTATAACTTTGAAATTTTTCGGAAATAACACCTTTATTGTAAAAGGAGTAACATTTACGATGATAGCCGTAGAAGGTGGTACCTACACCATGGGAGCCACATCGGAGCAGGGTTCAGATGCTTGGGATGATGAAAAGCCTGCCCACAAAGAAACGGTTTCGGACTTTATGATAGGTGAAACGCCGGTTACGCAGGAGCTGTGGCAAGCCGTGATGGGAAGCAACCCCTCGAGTTTTACCGGTGATTTGCAACGCCCTGTTGAGCGGGTTTCGTGGAACGACTGTCAAGAGTTTATTCGCAAGCTGAACCAACTGACGGGGCAAAACTTCCGCCTGTCAAGCGAAGCGGAGTGGGAATACGCAGCCCGAGGTGGCAACCGAAGCAAGGGGTATAAATACGCCGGTAGCAACGATGTGGATGCTGTGGCATGGCGTTTGCCTAATAGTGGTAAGACGACCCATCGGGTAAAAAACAAGCAACCGAACGAATTGGGTATATACGATATGAGTGGTAATGTGTGGGAGTGGTGTCAGGACAAATGGTGTGGTGATTATAATAGCCCACGTAATTTTGGCTACCGCGTTTTGCGTGGCGGTAGTTGGGACGACTATGCGAGGAGCGTGCGTGTGTCTAATCGCAACAGCCACGGCCCCGGCCGTAGGAACAACGACTATGGCCTGCGGCTTGCCCTCTAAGTTTACCACCAAAGTTCTAAGCTAAAAAGAAAAGCTGTGGTATTTGTGCGGAGAGCAAGCGAAGTGAGGGACGAACGCAGCGGCGAACGGAATGAATGCCACAGCTATTTCTTTTTTTTGATATATATCTTACCACATTATCCCATATATGTTAGCGGCGTAGCATATATGGGATAATGTGGTTTTGATATTATTGGTGTTTGTTAAATAATAGTGTTAATCACTCTTAAAATTTCAACCATATATTGTCCTTCAAAAAAATGGGTACCCATTTTCGGAAAAATGGGTACTATATTTTGGAAAAATGGGTACCCATTTTATGTATGAAATAGTACCCATTTTTGGATTAGATAGTACTATTTTGTTCAGAAATGGGTAGGGATATAAAAAGAAAGCAGTACGAGATGTTAATCAATTGAATAATAAGGTATTTGTTTTTGATGAAAATCTTCTGTTTTTACTCAAACGATGATTTGCAACCTTCTTATGGACCAAAGTACCATGGCTACGAATAGATTTTCAAATGTTAAGGCAACTTCTAAAAATTGCTTTGCAAGTGATTTGTTGAATTTTGCTAGAAAGATTTCTACTTTCTTTTGACCCATCATAGCGGGCTATGCGACCCCAAAAGAAATAGAAAGATTTTGGTAAAAAACGCACGGCACGCAAAAGTTTAAAGAAGAATTTTTCTAATTTCTTAGAACATGGAATTTTAGAAGTTGCCTTTATTTGCTTGCGATTGACCAAAGCCTACAAGTCGATCGTAGAGGTCGCCGGGCATGCGTTGGTATACATATATATAATAGTCGTTTGTGGTTTGGAAATGGTTGCCTTCCAACCTCGAGGTTTCGCCTACCTTGCTGCCTACGGGCAGAAACAGTAGTTGGTAAGAATAATATCCTTGTTTCAGAAACAGACGTGCGGTGTAGACTTTCATTTCCTCGTTCCACTCCATACGGGTGTTGTCGTTCAGTTTCCAGTTTGTAAAGTCGCCCACTATATGTATGTTGCCATCAAGGAAAGGTAGTTCCTGGGGTAAGCTGAAATTTACCCACGCATAGTCGGCTTCGGTATTGGGATTCTGAATATTTACAGCTGCTATTTTATACTGTCCGTTAAGGCCTTCTTCGAATGAGTAGACGTTTCGTGAGCGATTTTCGTCGGGTTTTAGAAACACTATGTTCTCGCCTCCAAAATATTCTATTTTCCATACATTGTTCATGGCAATCTGCAAGTTGCTAAAGTCGAAGAAACGAAATTCATTGCCACCGGGAAAAACGTTTTCTTTTTTCCAACGGTAGTTGAGTGTGTTGCCACTCATGCTTTCCAAAGGTAGTAGTCGCGTAAGGTCGGTGCGACCGTTCTGTTCGGCATACACATACATGTAGGCATCGGGGTTTATAAAGTAGTTGCCTTCCAAGGGGTTTATCTTTACCGATAGGTTTTGGTTTTCCATTAGGCCTACGGAACCTTGCACCCTGCCCACAGTGGCTTCCACTACCGTAAGTGGTTCAAACACTTTAAAGCGACGGGTAAACACAATGCTGTCCGGGTCCGACTGCAGATATACCGTAAGCAGGTAGTTGCCCGATGCGGCAAAGTTGCTCATATCATTTGGAATGGTTTGCCAATAGTTGGTGTAATGCTCTATGGTTGTGAACGAAAACTGCTGGTTGTCTATAGCACCATCTTCAAAGCCATCCATATAATCGGATACCGATATGTCCGAAATTTGCCAGTCGTGGGTACAATGGGCTATACGGTAGCGGTAGTAGTTGGAGTTGTTGCCAAGTTCGTCAAAGCGTAGCATCAGCCGTTCGTTGCTTCCAAGCTGAATGATAGGCAACGACATTTCCACACCCTGCTTGCCTAGAATCACCGTTTTGATATTTTCGGAATATATGGAGTCGACGGCCGGAGTTTGTGCCCTAAGCAATAGACCGGTGGCTATAAATGTAATGGACAATAACAATTTTCGTATCATATATTGATGGTGTTTTTTTGATTATAACGACAAATCAACGAGTATTTTGTTTGACAAAAAAAGGAAATATCCCATAGCCGGCATATTTCCTTTTTTTTGATTGGTGTAAATATATCTTATTTATTTACTTGGAATTTCTTGTTACCAGTTTTAAAGAAATCAACTATTTGGTTAGCAGCTGCTATACCGGCGTTGATGTTAGCTTCTTCTGTTTGAGCACCCATTTTCTTAGGAGTAGCGAAGTAACGACCTTCCAATTTAGCAAATTCTTCGTGAGCGTCAGGCATGATGTCAGATATGTATCTGATATCGGTACGTTCGTTCATAAGTTTCAACAATTCAGCTTCGTTGATAACTTCTTTACGAGCAGTGTTTACTACTATACCGCCTTTTTTCATTTTGTTTACAACTTCGTAGTTGATGCTGTTTTTAGTTTCGGCAGTTGCAGGGATGTGAAGAGAAACGATGTCGCAAGTTTCGAACAAAGCGTCTCTAGAATCAACAGCTTTAACACCGGCAGCTTCGATAGCTTCTTTTGGGCAGAAAGCGTCGAAAGCGTAAACTTCCATACCGAAACCTTGAGCTATACGAGCCACGTTGCGTCCTACGTTACCGAAAGCTAAGATACCAAGTTTTTTGCCCATAAGTTCAGAACCCGATTTTCCGTTGTAGAAGTTACGAACGGCGTAAACCAACATACCCATTACCAATTCGGCAACAGCGTTAGAGTTTTGACCAGGAGTGTTCATAGCAACGATACCTCTTGCTGTACAAGCTTCAAGGTCAAGGTTGTCGAAACCAGCACCAGCACGTACAACTATTTTCAAGTTTTTAGCGTGGTCGATAACTTCTTTGGTAACTTTGTCAGAACGAACTATCAAAGCGTCAGCGTCAGCAACAGCTGCGTAAAGTTCG
The DNA here is from genome assembly GCA_017646685.1 of Bacteroidales bacterium. Lineage (GTDB taxonomy): Bacteria > Bacteroidota > Bacteroidia > Bacteroidales > P3 > HGM05376. Next base: position 41,702 of record JAGCLZ010000114.1, read on the forward strand.
TTTACATCTGTATATTTTTCCAAAAGAGCCATTTCATAACCGGCTCCTTCTACTACATTGCGTATGCCGTCAACGGCAACTTTTGCAAATGGTTTTTCTGTAGCAACTAATACTTTCATTTTCTTTATTATTTGTTGTAACGCCTCAAGGGATGTAAGTTTTATAGTATCTTGGTCGCCATCTTGTGCCACCTTCGACGATATTATGCTTATTATACCCATTGATTTGTTTGTGATTTATTAAAAACAATAAGACTATGGATTGCTCCATAGCCCTATTGCAATTGTTATGTCAATTATTATTTGTTAGCTTTTTCAAATTCTTGCATGCAAGCTACCAATGCTTCAACGTCTTCGTAAGAACAAGCGTTGTACAACGAAGCGCGGAAACCACCTACCGAACGGTGACCTTTAATACCAACCATACCACGTTCTTTTGCAAATGCCATGAAAGCATCTTGTTTATCTTGATAACCTTCAGCCATTACCCAGCAGTGATTCATGATAGAACGGTCTTCTTTAGCAGCTGTTCCTACGAACATGCTGTTGCGGTCTATTTCTTCGTACAACAAGTTAGATTTCTTAACGTTGATTTTGTTCATTTCTTCAACACCACCGATAGTTTCTTTCAACCATTTCAAAGTTTCATGCATTGTGAAGATAGGAAGTACCGGAGGAGTGTTGAACATAGAAATATCGCGAGGTTCAGCCAAAGCGTGAGTGCGATAGTCAACCATTGTTGGAAGTGGGTTCATGTATTTACGATCTTGGATTTTTCCAAGGATGTCTTTACGTACGATAACGAAAGTAACA
>JAGCLZ010000115.1 GCA_017646685.1 Bacteroidales bacterium
AAACAGCCTTATTGGCATTGGTAGCTGTAGGAATTTCATTCCAAGCAAATGCTCAACAAGGAACCACAAAAGAAGAACCTGTAAGCTTTTCTCAAAAAAATTTGATATGGAAAGATAGCGTTATTGTTATGCCGGAGTTGGATATGGATGCTATACGAGTAGAAGATTCTATTGATAAAATAAATCATCGGCTTCCTCGTATGGGGTATCCTCATCATGTGAATTTTAATTTGGAAAATTCCGGAGAATGGAAAACTTTAAGTAATGGCGATAGGATATGGCATTTGGTATTGGCATGTCCCGGTGCTAATTCAATGTTTATTCTTTTTGATAAATTCTGGCTTCCCGAGGGTGCTAAGTTATTTCTTTATGGAAAGAATACCAAGTCTCTTCGAGGTCCGTTTACATCTGTAAAAAACAAAAAAGGAACTAAAGAAAATCCGGATAAATATGGAGGTGCAGGAATAGTTTATGACGACGTTGTTGTTGTTGAATATTATGAGCCTAAAAATGTTTTAGAACAAGGTATCGTTTCTATTTCTGTTGTAACTCAATATTATCGGGGATTTGATAAAAGTAGATACCATGGCAATCATAAAGGATTAAATTCTTCAGATACTTGCCAAGTAAACATTAATTGTAAAGAGGGTTGGAGATGGCAAAATGAAAAGAATGCTGTTGCCATGTTTAGTACTTTAGAGGGATCTCGGTTCGGAACCGGTGCATTGATAAATAATACTGCAAATAATAAAAGACCTTTTTTTTTGACTGCAAATCATTGCTTGGAAGGAGAAGATGCCATATCTAATCCGAATTGTGATTGGATTTTTTGGTGGCATTATGAATCGCCAAATTGTAATAATTTGGAGGATGATCCGGATTACTATGTTACAACAGAAGGTGCAACTGTTTTAGCAAATGATAGTGTTATTGATTTTGCATTGTTAGAATTAGATGAAGATCCTGATGATAATCCGAATATTATGACTTATTATCTTGGATGGGATAATAGGTGTTATTTAGGCGATGGTTTTGTAGGGATACATCATCCAAGGGGAGATTTAAAGAAAATATCAACGTATAAAAATGTATATCCATCGATAGATGATAAATGGATTATTAAATGGAAACAAACCGAAAATGGATATGGTTATACAGAGCCAGTGTCGTCGGGTTCTCCTTTAATTAATGGTAGTAGACGTGTAATGGGATGTTTGTATGGAGGGAGCGATAGTACCAATTGTTCGAATATGGATGGAGATTACTCATCATACAATCAATTTTGTCTAGCTTGGGATGGTAACGGTGCAACCGATAATAGACGAAAACTTCAACCATGGTTGGATCCTCTCAATACAGGAGCAACAACACTTGATGGGTTATTTGGTACTTCTAATGTAAATCTATATATCCGTGATTCTATTAATGATAATGGAAACGAACCAACTAACGTTAAATATATGTACAACAGTCCCGATATTTGGATTGGCGATTCGTTAGGTAATCCCGTTGATGATATATATGGCGGTGGCTCTTATTATGTTTGTGTACGTATTCATAACAAACGAGCTGTTTCATCTACCGGCACTGAGAAACTATACCTGAATTGGGAAAAGGCCGGTGTTAATCTTCCTTGGCCGAGTGGCTGGGATGGAACAACGCAATTGGAGTGTGGCAAATATCCTCCAATGAGTGGAATGGTTGGAGACTCTTCTTATTATCCTGTTCCAATAATATTGCCCTACAGTTCGGTTGTTGTAAAAATACCTTGGACTACACCTGATGCCGAAGAATATGATTGCGGTATATTCGAAAGCAGTGCCGAACAATGGCATTTCTGCCTATTGGCTCGTGTACACGATAGTGAACCTATAGAAGGAGAAAATGCTGATTCTTGTGATATTGGATATTTTGTAACCCATAACAATAATGTGGCATGGAAGAATTTGACCGTTCTTGGAGGGCATTCCAATAGGGCTGTGGTATGGCTTCAAAACCATTTTAATACTGCAAAGAAGTTCAGATTGCATTTTACTGCTCATCGTAATTCCAAAAATGAATCGTTAAGCGAATATGCCGAAACATATATACGTTTCAGTCCTAACATAGTTGCAGGGTGGCAAGAAGGCGGTAGCGAAGGAAATGGCTTTGAGCAAGTGGAAGAACATCGTTTTTTTATACCCGAAAGTTCTGCCGAATTCAAAAATATATTATTACCTCCCAATAGTATAGGCATGTTGGAAACAGAGGTTAATTTCTTTTCGGATATTGTGCCTGAGTGTGGCGAGTTTACATTCGATATAGCCATGTACGACGAAAAGGGAGAAACTCTTTATGGAGGCGAACACTACAAGGTGGTACGCGACCCTGATCGTGAGTTTGAGGTTAAAGCCTTGGAAGACCAAGTGGTAATGCCCGAAACTCCTATAACATTCAGTGCCGTAAACATAGGTGAGCCTGCCACCTACGTATGGTACAATGCTGCAGGCGACAGCATTGCATCGGGTACTACACTTAGCACCACAGCCACACAGTCGCAACAATACCGCCTATCGGTACAAGCCACAGCAGATGGGTATAAGGGATATGATACTGTAAGCGTTGTGGTTCGCAATGGTGCAATAACTGCCATTTCGCCAAACCCTGCCACAAACCAAGCAGTGGTTAGCTACACACTTTCCAATCAAGTGCAAAGTGGAACCGTGCAGATAGTCAATACCACAGGTATAGTATTGTCTTCAACGGCATTTACTGCTTCGCAAACATCTACTACATTAAATCTTCAAAACCTTGTAGCAGGTCAGTATAATGTACGTCTTGTGTCTGTCACCGGCGAAGTATTGGACACCAAAACACTTATAATTCAATAATAATGCTTATATAGTTCTAAATACAATAACCAAGCCGAAGCAATATATGTATTGCTTCGGCTTTTTCATATACCACACTTGTCTATCAAAACCATGCGAACTACGGCACTTACACCTCAAAACTCCCATAGTTACGCCTCCTAAATCGCACAGTTTCGAATGCCGAACCGCAGGGTTAGAAACAGCCATATACTTATATATAGCATTTTTTCTGCGGTGGTGATATTAAATTATCGGTTATGGTGGTTTTCATCTCACGATAGAAGTAATACATCTCAGAGGGTGTTTCTCTGTAAATGCAAATTCATTGCAAGGGATTTGGGAAAGCGGTTTGGCGGTGGTAGAAAAATAAAAAAGCTATTGTTTTTTATTTCTTCAATATAAATTCAAATCGTAAACCTCCATTAGGGCGGTTTGTTACCGTTATTGTTCCCCCATGAAACTGAACAGCATGTTTTACAATGGCCAGCCCAAGTCCGGTACCTCCCATTTGGCGAGAACGTCCTTTGTCAACTCTGTAGAATCGCTCAAACAGTCGTGGTAAATGTTTGTCTTCTATGCCACATCCGTCATCTTCGAAACTTATTTTGCAATGTTGGGTAGTATTTTCGAGTAGTGTTATGTATATATTGTGCCCATTGG
>JAGCLZ010000010.1 GCA_017646685.1 Bacteroidales bacterium
ATCTCTTCGCGGCTTTCGCCCGGCAGGCCGAATATCAGGTGTCCGCCCACATGCAAGCCACGTTCGGCGGTAGCCTTTATAGCCTCGACGGTGGTTTGGAAGTCGTGCCCACGATTGATGGTCTTCAGTGTTTTGTCGTAGCAACTTTCTATGCCGTATTCCACCGTTATGTAGTAGTCTTTGGACAGCTGTTGCAGATAGTCTAGTTTTTCGGAGTCAATGCAGTCGGGGCGTGTGCCTATCACCAAGCCAATCACTTTTGGGTGCGAAAGGGCTTCGGAGTACAAGCGTTGCATCTTCTCCAACGGGCCGTAGGTGTTGGAGTAGGCTTGGAAGTATGCCAGGTATTCGCACGACTTTTTGTATCTCCATTCGTGAAACTCAATGCCTTCGTCGAGCTGCTGTGTTATGCTTTTGGAAGGCTGGCAATAAGATGGATTGAAGGCGTCGTTGTTGCAAAAGGTGCATCCGCCGATGCTCTTGCTGCCGTCGCGGTTGGGGCAGGTAAAGCCTGCGTCGATCGATAGCTTTTGCACTCGGCCTCCGAAGTGTTTCTTAAAGTAGTTGGAGTAGGCGTTGTAGCGACGTTCGTGCCCCCAGGGGTAAATGGTTTCGTTATTGCTCATTGCTTGCCAGTATGTCTACGATGTGTTTACACGTTATTGGCAGTTTTGCCTTGTTGATATACGACTGTAGGTGCAACAGGCATCCCATATCGGTGGAGGTTATGTATTCGGCACCTTTGTCGATGGCATCTTGCACCTTGCGGCGTGCCAGCTCGGTGGATATAGGTTCGAAAATGGAGGCAAACTGTTCGTTGTGTCCACAACTCATCAGTTCATTGTCCAGTTTCACAAGCTCCAGCCCTTGTACATTGCTTAGCAGTGTGCGAGGTTCGCTGTATAGTCCCGTTTCGTTATAGCTTGATATATCGTCGACAAAAGCCACTTTGTGTGGAAATACAGCATCATCTATTGATTGTATTTTCAGTACATTTACCACAAAGTCGCTGAAGTCGTACAGTTTATTTATAAATCCGGAGTAAGTGTAGTGGTAGCCCGAGTTGTGAAACAGTTTGCCATAGCATCGTTTCATGTATGTGGTGCATAGGCTTGAACATCCCACAATAAAGTCGGAATGCTCAAAGTTGTCCATAAGCATTTCGCCCAGTCTTTTGGCCGTTTCTTTATCGCCTTCGTAGTAGGCAATACGTCCGCAACATGTTTGCTCTAACGGGTAGTCGACATCCAACTCCATATCTTTGAGTAGCTTTATGATGTTGAAACCGGTATTGGCCGAAAACTGATCGACACAACAAGGAATGAATACACTTACTTTCATATCGGTACGATAGTGGCAAATTGAATCTTACATGTATGTATTGCGAATTTCTTTCTTCAGAAACTCCAATGCCGAATCAACGGGGTTTTGTTTGGCTATGTTTTCGAATATTATCCCTACAAGGTTTGAAATGTCGGTATCGGCATCCAATTTTACTGCCGACGAGTTGATTATTCCTATCATTTCTTCTTTTGCTTTCTTTATTCTGTTCCAAGCCTCGGACGATACATATATTTGTTGCGAAAGGTTGTGTTCAAACTCGTCGCGAATGTTTTTGGTCATCACTCCTTGTAGTACTTTCATATCCATACCCGGTGTGTAGCAGCGTAGTATCAAGCTGTTTGGAGTTATACGTTCAAGGAATAAGGCCAAACGTTCGTAGGCTTGAAGGCGTATGGGGTTTACCACTCTGAGGGTTTCCATCGCTTGTATTTTCTTCAATTCCACCAACGATTTCTTTTGTTCGTTTTCAACGAAATGTTTTACGATAAAGTAAACTACTGCTCCCATCACTCCCGATGATAGAAGGCATGCTACAATTGTCCAAATTATTGTTCCCATAATGTTTGTATTATTTTATTGGTTATTATCTTTATTTGTTGCGGTAGTGCAAAGTGATGCACCAAAAAACGCTTGCAAAATTACTACTTTTATTGATGTGCTACGCAATTATTGAGAAAAAATATCAACAACCAAACTTTCATTATTCTCCAACTCAAGCATAGGTACACATTATAAACAAATTATATGCGATATGGTATAGACCGAAATGACAGTAGGGTATAAATTTGTTTACACCCTATTGTCAGCGGCTCGACAGTAGGGTATAAATTTGTTGATGATATACCGGGATTGTAAAAACGTTTCATAGCTATGGGGTATATATGTAATTGAGTGCTATTTTTCGTTGCATAACATCATGTTTGAATCAAGGTAGGCGAGGGGATAAAATTACCTCACGAGGAAGTTTCATCTACATCGCGTAGTAGCTACATCTGTCTCACGAGGAAAATTTATCTACCTCGCGAGGAAATTTCGGAGTTTGTGTCATAGTTTTTCAATATGCTGTGCTTTAGGATGTTTGCTGGTAGACTGTAAATATTATGTGTGTATAACATTATTCGTTCAACGGCTTGTGCAGAATTTTTGTTTTATGCATAGAGCAATGCAACGCATGTAAGATAACGGATTGTATATGGTTGTAAAATGTATATGCAATCATTTTTTATGCTGTTTTTTTGATAATCGAGAGGGTGGAACACAATATTGAGGGCCTTTTTTCGTAATTAGCAAAGTATTTTCAAACCAACTAAATATATAACTAAACGAATAGTGTAGGTGATAAAACGAGGTGATACATATAAACGATTGATAACAAGTTGTCTGTTGCTTGTTGCAGTAATATTTATTGTTCCTGCCAAAGCACAGAACTTTCGTTACAATCAGTTGGAACTGGGTATTGCGGCCGGAGGGATGACCTATATCGGCGACCTTAACAATCAGAGTATCATTGGTAGTGTAAGCCCGGGAGGCATGGTGATGCTACGCTACAATCCAAATAATCGTTGGACTTTGCAAATATTAGGTGGATACGGTATGGTGGAAGGTGGTAACCCCGATGCCATAGAACTGCGAAACCTTAGTTTCAGGTCGAAAATAATTGAAGCATCAATACAGGTACAGTTCAATTTCCTACCTTATGGCAATAGTACGGGTTCGTTTCCGTGGACACCGTATATATATGCAGGGATTGGAGTGTTTGGGTTCAACCCCAAAGCAAAATACACCGATCCCAATACCGGTGAAATATCGTGGCACGAATTGCAACCTCTTGGTACCGAAGGGCAGGGAACTCCATTGTACCCCGAGCGTGCCAAATATTCGCTTATGGAAAAGGTTATGCCTTTTGGATTGGGCGTAAAATGGAAGGCAACCAAATATCTGACTTTGGGCGCCGAATATGGATTTAGAAAAACATGGACCGATTATCTGGATGATGTAAGTACCACATACGTAGGGCGTGAGCTACTCAATAGCTATGGTGGAAAGATGGCTGCCATATTGGGCGACCGTAGCAACGAAGTAATACCCGGATATGCAAACGCAATAGGGATGCAACGGGGCGACGACTCTTTGTCTGATTGGTACACATTCTTTGGAATAACGGTAACGATACAAATGGATGCTATAATGTCGGTGTTGGGATTGGGGCCCAAATGTGAATCGGGATGGTAGTATGGCCTAAAAAAAACAATAGTTTAGAAATATAATAATAGTATTATTTATGACTACACAGATAAATAAAGACAACCTGCCTAAACATATAGCCGTAATAATGGATGGCAACGGACGGTGGGCAAAACAACAAGAGAAAGAACGTATATTCGGACACCAAAATGCTATCACGGCAGTGCGTGAAACAGTGGAAGGTGCCGCCGAATTGGGAATAGGATACCTCACCTTGTATGCCTTTTCGACTGAAAATTGGAATCGTCCACAGGCCGAAGTGCAAGGACTTATGCAGCTATTGGTGAAATGTATACGCGAAGAAACTCCAACTTTGCAAAAAAACAATATACGCCTGCAAACTATAGGCGATACAAAATCATTGCCCGAAGATACTTACAACGAATTGATGATGAGTATCGAAGAAACATCGAAAAATACAGGTACAACACTTATATTGGCACTAAGCTATAGCTCCAGATGGGAGATAAAGGAGGCATTGAAAGCCGTAGTGGCCGATGCTAAGGATGGAAACCTATCGGTTCAAGATATTACAGAAACTACAATGCATAAATACTTGTGTACAAAAGATTATCCCGATCCGGATTTACTTATACGTACAAGCGGAGAGTATAGAATAAGCAACTTCCTGCTATGGCAACTGGCATATACCGAACTGTATTTTACTCAAAAATTATGGCCCGATTTTCGTAAGCAAGATTTGATTGATGCCATAATTGATTATCAAGGAAGACAACGCAGATTTGGAAAAACAGGAGATCAAGTAGGGCTAAAATAAAGATTAAATAAATGCAATTTTTCCCCTGCCGACTGTACTAAAGAAATATTTGTGTAGGATTATTGAAAAATATTGCGTACATTTGCTTGTTTATTTCGATATGAAAGATAAACGGTAATATTTTAGATGTCTGCATATTATGTTGGAAAAATACGTTGCAGAGATGGTGGTATTTATTAGTAAAAGAAACAATATAACGAAACAAATGAGAATAAAACTGCTTGTTATTATAGGTACGATGTTGCTTATTGCCACTCCAAAAATGGCTACAGCACAGCAGGTGATAAGCACTAGTGCCACATATGATATTGACTATCTGACACCCAAAAAATATGAAATTGCCGGTATAACCATAGAGGGTGCAGAGCATTTGGAAAATAGAATGATACAATTGGTTTCCGACCTTAAAGTGGGCGATCAAATACTTGTACCGGGCGATAAAATATCGTCGGCTATCGATAAATTGTGGCAACAAGGAGTGTTTGACGATGTACAGATAACAGCACCAAGAATACAAGATAATCTTATCTTTCTGAATATAAAATTGTCACAACGTCCAAGATTGTCAAAGTTTCAATTCAAGGGCGTGAAGAAAAATGATGTAGAGAAGATACGTGAAGAAATAAAGTTGGTGGTAGGAGATGTTGTAACCGAAAACCTTATGACTACATCGGCCAACTTGATAAAAGCCCATTATATACAAAAAGGATACCACAATGTAGAGGTTAATACAATAACTATACCCGATACCACAAAAAAAGAACGTAGAGAAGTAATATTGGTATTTGATGTGGATAAAGGGGAGAAGGTGAAGATAAAAACACTGACTTTTGAGGGAAACAGTGCCCTTACATCAAATCAGTTGCAACGTGAGATGAAGAACACTCATGATGTAAACTATTGGAAGAAATTATATTTTTGGACATCCGGATTTTGGAAAAAATCAAAGTATATTGATGCCAACTATCGAAGCGACCTCAATGACATAATAGAGAAATACAACGAATTGGGTTATCGTGATGCCAAGATAGAGACCGATTCGGTATATACCAATGCCGATGGTTCGTTGGGTATAAAAATAAAGATATACGAGGGTAATCGTTACTATTTCAGAAACGTTACTTTTACGGGAAACACAGTTTATCCATCATCGCAGTTGGCTAGGTTAATGAAAATAGAAAAAGGCGACCCATACAACAAGAAGATGCTTGAACAAAATGTGTCGGTGGAGCCTACAGGTACCGACAATATAAACTCGTTATATATGGATAACGGCTATTTGGCATTTCGTGCCATGCCAACCGAAATAGCAGTGGAAAACGATTCGATAGATATAGAAGTGCGTATGCATGAGGGTAACCAATACCGTGTAAACAAGGTTTCGGTGGAAGGAAATACTATCACTAACGACAAGATTATAATGCGTGAGCTATATACCCGTCCCGGCGACCTTTACAGCAAAGACCTTGTAATGCGCAGCCTTCGAGAATTGGCAACAATGCAGTTCTTCAAACAAGAGTCGTTGGTTCCGGATATAAAACCTAACGACAACGGAACGGTAGATATTACCTATCAAGTAGAGGAACAATCAACAAGCCAGATTTCTCTATCCGGAGGTTGGGGCGGTGATATGGTTATAGGAACGGTTGGATTGTCGTTCAACAACTTCTCCGTACGTAATCTCTTCAATCGCAAAGCATGGAATCCTCTTCCTTCGGGCGATGGACAACAACTTACATTAAGCGCACAAACAAATGGCGACCAGTATTATTCCGTCAATTTGGCATTTACAGAGCCTTGGCTTGGTGGCAAAAAACCTCAAGCATTGTCGGTAAACATATACCATACTTTATATAGCAATGGATATTATTACGATAAAAATTCCGAGATGTATTATAGCTTACAGATGACCGGAGGTGGTGTATCGTTGGCAAAACGTCTTACTTGGCCCGACAACTATTTTATACTATCGCAAGGATTGGTGTTCCGTCAATACGATGTTCATAATTATACAGCATTTGTATTTAGCGATGGTACATCGAACGATTTGAGCTACAATGGTACTCTAAGTCGCAACTCGTTGGATTCGCCAATATATCCGCTTAGCGGTTCGGAGATTTCGATGAATCTTCAAATCACTCCTCCATATTCGTTGTTCAATTCGAAAGATTATGCAGGACTTAGCGATCAAGATAGATACAAATGGTTGGAATATTACAAAATAAACCTACGTGGTTCTTGGATGTTTAATCTTGTAGGCGATTTGGTACTCAATACCCGATTTCGTTTCGGACTTATGGGACATTACAACGATCAAATAGGTTTATCGCCATTCGGACGTTACTATTTAGGTGGCGATGGTTTGTCGAACTTCTCGTTAGATGCTCGCGACGTGATAGCATTGCGCGGATACAACACCTACGCATTAAGTCCTGACCAAGGTGCTGCAGTATTCGACAAGTTTACACTTGAACTGCGTCAGCCTCTTACAAACACGTCGGCAGCTACCATATATTTGCTTGGATTTCTCGAAGCAGGTAATTCGTGGGCAAGCCTCAAAGAGTTTCAACCTTTCCGCATGTATACATCGGCCGGTTTGGGTGTACGCTTGTATATGCAGATGTTTGGTTTGATAGGAGTCGATTGGGGCTACGGATTTGATGATAAAGAAAGTGGTGGTTCTCACTTCCACTTCTCAATCAACCAATCTATTGATTAATGAAACTAGAAACAGATAATAAAATAAAAGAAGGATTCGATATGAAGAAGATAATTTTATTGGCATCGTTATTTATGATGTGTATGGGCGTAGCAACAGCTCAAAAGTATGCTTGTGTAAATACTGAATACATACTTACAAGTATTCCCGATTACGAACAAGCACAAAAAACATTGGACAAACTTTCTATCGATTGGCAAAAAGAGATAGAAACCAAATTTCAAGAGATAGACAATCTCTATAAGAAATATCAAACAGAGGCAGCTTTACTTCCCGAGGATTTGAAAACAAAACGTCAAAACGAAATCATCAACAAGGAAAAGGAAGTAAAAGAACTACAACGTAAACGTTTCGGATCTGGCGGCGATCTTGAAAAGAAACGCGAAGAACTGATGAAACCAATACAAGATAAAGTGTATAACGCAATAGAAAAAATTGCTCAAACCAAAAACTACGCTTTTATATTGGATAAAGCAGGTTCGGCTACATTGTTATATGTAGATCCCAAACATGACATCAGCGATGATATTTTGAAACAATTGGGCTACGGAAACTCCGGAAAGGATGCAAAGAAATAAACTGATAAATAAAAAATAACGAATAATAAAATACAATCAACATTATGAAGAAAACATTCATTGTAATAGCAATGGCATTGCTGTCGTTAGGTACAGCTTTCGCACAAAAGAGTGTAAAATTAGGACACATCGATTCTAACGAGTTGTTAAAGATTATGCCTGGTAGAGATTCGGCACAAGCTAAATTGCAACGTGAAATGACAGAGTTGGAAGGAGCATTGCAGAATATGCAAATGGAACTACAACAATTGTACAACGATTATATGGCAAAAGAATCGCAAATGTCAGATCTAATTAAACAAGTAGAACAAAAGAAATTGCAAGAAACAGGTGCACGTATAGAAGAATTTCAAAAGAACGCACAACAAAAACTACAAGAAAGTGAAAAAACATTATTAACTCCTATAATAGACCGTGCCAAAGAAGCAATACGCAAGGTGGCTAAGGATAATGGATATACCTATATCTTTGATTCGGCTGTAGGTGTTACTCTTTACGAAGGTGGTGATGATATATTACCTCTTGTAAAGAAAGAACTTGGTTTGAACTAAACTATATAATATTCCTAGTCTTTTGTTTGATTAGGATGATCTAACCAATCGGATGTCCGAAGTACTTCGGACATCCGATTTTTTTATTTATACATTGGATGTTTTGCTAGAAAATGCTCTATTTTTATGATTGGATTTCTGCTTTTTTTGTAGTAAAAACGGTATTATTTAAGGGTCAAAATTGGAGAAAATGGGTGTGAAAATCCTATTTTTGCAATATATATAGGCCATAATCTTTAAATTTATTGTCGAAAGAAATGACTGATAATAAGGTGTGTAAAAATAAAAATAAAAATAAATTGAAATATATTTTGTCAGTATCAAAAATATTCGTACTTTTGCACTCGCAATTGAGCGATAAAGATTGTCCCATGGTGTAATGGCAGCACTACAGGTTTTGGTTCTGTCTGTCTAGGTTCGAGTCCTGGTGGGACAACATAAAAGGAGTTGGATTTTCAACTCCTTTTTTTGTTTTAGAAATATCCATATCATGAAGAAACTTGTAATATTCGACCTTGATGGTACATTGGTAAACACCCTTACCGACCTTACAGAATGCGTAAACTATGCCTTAAACCGATGCAACTATCCCCAACATTCGTTTGATGAATACCGCTATTTTGTAGGCAACGGCATCAACAAACTTATAGAGCGTGCTTTGCCCGAAACCAACAGAGATGTGGAAACCATTATGCATGTAAAGGAAATATTTGTGGAATACTACATGCAACACAAAACCGACAAGAGCTATGTATACCCCGGCATAAACGACTTGTTATCGGCATTGCAAGACAAATGCATCATGCTGGCAGTGGCTTCAAACAAGTACCACGAGGCTACATTGGAGATGATAGCACATTATTTTCCCAACATAAATTTTGTCAAGGTGCTTGGCCAACGCGATGGTGTGCCTACCAAACCTCACCCACAAATAGTAGAAGAGATATTGGAGGCAACGGGTATATGCAAAGAAGATGTGCTATATGTAGGCGATAGCGGTGTGGATATGACTACGGCTGCCAATGCAGGAGTGGATTCGGTAGGTGTAGATTGGGGATTGCGAACCGTGGAAGAACTGAAGGCCAACAAGGCTACATATATTATAAGCAACCCCATCGAGATATTGGATATAATAGAACAATAAGATTATGCGATACTTTATACATTTGGCATATAACGGAACTACATACCATGGCTGGCAAATACAGCCCAACGCAAGCAGTGTGCAGGAAACATTGGAGAATGCTTTCTCGCTGTTGTTGGGCGAGGCTATAGGTATAGTAGGTTGTGGACGTACCGACACCGGAGTGCATGCCTCCGACTTTTATGCCCACTTCGAAACCGAGCAAGAACTATCGGACACAGAACTTACACAGCTAACATTTAAAGTCAACTCTTTCCTAAGCGAGGATATAAGAATATACCGCATATTTGTGGTAAACGACGATGTGCATGCACGCTTCAGTGCTACAGCTCGTACATACCAATATCATGTATCGAATGTGAAACAGCCATTCGGCAAGGACTTTTGCCATAGAGTGTTCTACAAGCCCGATATAGAACTGATGAACCAAGCCGCCAATATCCTATTTGAATACACCGACTTTACATCCTTTTCCAAACTGCATACCCAAACGGCAACTAACAACTGTACCATACTTTATGCCCGGTGGGATATGGTAGGCGAAGAGTATGTGTTTACCATTTCGGCCAACCGCTTTTTGCGTAATATGGTACGAGCCATCACAGGTACGTTGCTCGAAGTAGGCCGTCGCAAACTATCGCTCGACGACTTCCGCAAAGTAATAGAAAGCAAAAACCGTTGTAACGCCGGCACTTCACTACCGGCCAAAGCGTTGTTCCTTACCAAAGTGGAATACGAAGGGGTATTGTAGAAAAGGAGGAAAAATTGTTTAAGAGAGGTTTACTAAACCTTTTTGTATCCTAGTTCGATAAGCAATTCTTCAGCCAAATATTCATCGCTAAAGCAATGCATATCGGCTATACCATTGCTTATAAGCTCAAAGGTTGTGGAATCGTAAAACTTTCCCAATGCATCTTCGTACGAAATGCCGGCTTGCTCTGCAAATAATTTTACTATCCGAGCATATTTCATTTGCAATATCGTTTGGTTTGCTTGCATAGTTATAGCTGTTTAGATGATTGAAAGTGTAGATATTTGTCTAACACATATTGTGATGTTATACATATTTGCCTATTAGGTTTTGTATATTGCAATTGGTTAAGGGCTTGTTCGCGTGTATATATTCCCGAAAAATACAAATCTACGGTATTGAATACTTGGTCATCGGCAATGCCACCTTCAATAATGTCAAATGTTACATGTGGCAAGCCTTTTCTACATGCCATTACAAAGTCGAGCCATTCACCATCATAAGAGTTGAAAACCTTGTATGTGCAATTTTCTCGTTCATCATCGAGTGAAAAGATATTTAACATTGCTTTAATTCCTCTTCTCAAGAAACGTTCGCCATATTTTTCGGCTTGTATACGCAAGGGAGTAAGATAAAATCCTTTGCCAAAATCAAGTTTGGAACGAGAATGTAGTAAATCGGGATTTTGAATTTCAATATTAGATGTATGGTAAAGTATCATTGCAAAACTCCTTTCTCCTGCATAAATGATACAAGGTCCTCCACAATATATTCTTTGGAAAAAGTGTGAAGAACATCATAGCAAGGTACAATATATCCATCTATAATATCGGCATCTTGCATTTTGTGGTATATCTCTTTGGCACTCTTTCCAAGATATGTGGCTACATTGCCCACACAGAATATTGTGAAACTTAGAGTCTTGAAATCCATACTTTTTATCTTATTATTTCAACTATCAATAATAACAATTTGCATCTGCAAAGGTACAAATAAAAAACGAACTATCAGCAAAAATATTTTCCTTTCATTATCTTTTATTGCAAAATCATATATATCAAAATAACTTATCCCATATATGTTAGCAGCATAACATATATGGGATAAAGTGTTATCATATATGGGTAATATAATGTTAGTTTTGTTGTAAAACAAGTTCGGGGGATTGTCTGCTTCTATGATATTTTGCATTCTTATCGATATAGAAGCCTCGGCCTTTCTTCTTTACATGTGCCAATCCATCTATAAATTCTTCTGCAAGGTCGTATTCCGGAGCTATAACCATTTCCCCCTCCATGTTGATATATCCCCATATCTCATCACCGAAATATTTTCCATTTTCATCTTGTATGGAAACCGGTGCTAAACCTTCGGAAAACCATCCCGTATCTCTGTATCTGAAAGGTATGACCACTTCTCCTTTTGTGTTGATAAAGCCATATACACGAATTCCCAAATCATTATTATAATATCCCACAGCGGCCATCCCATCGTGAAACCAGCTGGAATATTCGTATATTGGCGGTATTACCATATTACCTTTGGTATCAACATATCCCCATCTATTACCAACAGATTCATTATAAACCATAACTTGTGCTAAGCCATTGCTGAAGTAGCCAACAACGTGATTTTCTTTTCCTAATTCAAAAACACACTCTCCTTTTATGTTTATGCAGTAGTATGCACTTTTCTCTTTATTCCGCACAAAACACAATCCCTCATTAAACATTAATATACGATTACTACCTGGCCACTGAGGCTCAATAACTATTTCGCCTTTCATATTTATAAAGCCATTCAATCCATTGACCATAATTTGAGCAAGACCATCATCGTTAAAACATCCAACCCATTCATAGTTTGCATCAAACATTTTCTCGCCTTGTTCGTTGATAAAAAAACTTTCGTTGTTTTTAGTTACCCATGATAGACCTTGCCGAAAGCCATAGGGGTTGTTGTTGTATTGTGCAGGAAGGACAATATTTCCCTTATGGTCTTTAAAACCATATTTGTGGTTGTCGCGATATGGACGCCATAAATCCGACAAGCGACGTTTGCTTTTATCTGTGGTGAAATCCCAGTAATTACTCATGATTTTTAATTTATATTTTTTCGCATAACGGTATTATCTACAAAATATTATATAGCTATTCCTGTTAAACATTTGGCTAGATATCATAAAAGACAAATATATGCAACAATGTTAGTGTAACAACGCTTACTAGCCATAGCAAGCAGATAAAAACGCCCTTTGTGATGGACATTTCTTTTTTTATAATAGCAGGAACTATAAAGGTAAAACGGAAGAACATTACCGCTATCAACATGAAGTTTAGCACTCCGATTAGTATTATCATTCCTAACGCTCCGGCAGTTTCATTCATATCATAAATATTTAAAACAACCTCCCTGTACCTTATTCGATTTCTTTTTTACTAGGAGGTGCACCAAGTTTCTTTGCTATAAATATACCAAGTGCATAAACTATTGCAATAGGAGAAAAAATAACAAAGACTTTAAAAAATTCTGCTCCACGTGAAAAATTCAGCAATGTTAAACAGACTAAAATTATAGGTGGACAGATGTACACCATATTTTTATTTGAAGCATCTTCATACACTACAAAGGCTATAAACGAAAGTAATACAGCAAACATGACAGGAACAATCATAAGAAAGAAAATAATCAAAGCTATATCGCCATCTGTATCAATCAACTCATCAAGAATACATACAATGTAACCAATCCATACCGTATGGCAAAGCATTAAGAAAGTCATAAGAATAGCGAAGAAAGAAAAGTTTCGTCGTTTTATTGTTTGGATTATCTTTTTCATTGGTTTTTGCTCTTTAATTTATTATCAAACGTTTGCCCGTGGCTTTTATTGCCAATGTTCAACTATTTAACTAATTCCCTACCTTCTATTTTGCAAGTGCTGTACTTGCCTGCCGTAACCATGCGGTTTACGACCCGTAAGTGCCATAGTTTTGACCCATAAGTATGGCACTTTTGATGCCTAAACCGCATGGTTTCGAAGTCCAAGTGTAGGGTGCATATAGTGTATACAATGGAAAGCAAAAGACAAACAAAAAGGGCAAAAGTATAATGCATATACTTTTGCCCTTCATTTACTTATATCGTTGGGGTGATGCCTTATGCCTTGGCATCTTTGGTTTTCATCTTTTCGGATATAAATTCTATTACAAATATTAGTGCAAAGCCGGCTATCATCAATGCAATGGCAATGCAAAACTGAGAGTCGCAAGCCTGCGGTAATATGTTTTCTTGTATAAGTTGCGTTTCGCCATCGGCATACACTATGGTGTCGATAGTGTTTTTCCAAGGCCATATCTTGTTTAGTGAACCCAGCATGAAACCGGTAAGAGCTGCTTTGGTTATCATCTCGAAGTTTTTGAATAGCCAATCCAAAACATGAGAGAATGATACTATACCTATAAGAGCACCAACCATAAATATGGCTATAACATCTATTCTGAATTCTACCAACGACTCCAATATATAGGCATATTGTCCTAATAGTACCAAGATAAAACTTCCCGATATGCCGGGCAATATCATAGCACAAATAGCTATGGCACCGCAAAGGAATATATACCAATAGGCTCCGTTTTGTCCCAGTGGGGCATTTTCGGGAGAGGTTATAAAGAACGATGCTATGGCAAACACTATAAGTGTAAGTGCTGTTTTCCAATTCCATTTAACGGTCTTGCCTACAAATACCACCGAGGCTACTATAAGTCCGCAGAAGAACGACCATACAAGTACGGGGTGCGTTTCCAAAAGGTAGGTGATAAGTTTGGCTAGCGAAAGGAAGCTGGTGGCTATACCTGCCACAAGACATACAAGAAAGTTGCCATCAATGTTCTTCCAAAATTCGCGGAAATGTCCGGTAAAGAATAGTTTGATGTTTGTAAGGTTTATGCTTTTGATGGCGTGTATCAAGCGTTCGTATATTCCTGATATAAATGCTATGGTGCCACCCGATACACCGGGAACCACGTCTGAGGCTCCCATGGCCACGCCTTTAAGAAATAGTAATATCCATTTTTTCATATCATATATTTTATTTATTATCAAAGTTTGTATTACGTCAATAGTCGTCTTTTATTTTGGTTGGGGTGTTAAGTTTCTGTTACATTCGGCTTTTGCCAATGCTTTTTCTATTATCTCTTTGTGGTCGAAAGCCAAAGGTGGCAGCTCGCTTATTTTGTGCCAAGCTATTTCTGCGGCATCGTCGAGGGCTTTGATGTTGGTAGTTTTGTCGGCAAAGCCGTAGTAGGCTACGGTTATTGTCCTGCCCCGTGGGTCGCGGTCCACTTTGGAGAATGCTCCTACTTCCCATAGGCAGTCGGCTGTTATGTTGGTTTCTTCTTTCAGCTCTCTTATGGCACACTGCTCCAATGTTTCGTCCATATCCATAAATCCACCGGGTAGTGCCCAATGTCCTTTGTATGGTTCGTTGCCTCGGCGTATAAGTAGCACTTCGCTCATGTCCGGGCTGAATATGGCAATATCGGCTGTTACGGCCGGCCGTGGATATTCATATATGTATGTGCCTTTCATGATGTGTGTAGTTGTTTTACTTTGTTATTTCTTTTATCTTAAATTCGGAGCGGCGGTTGTTGGCGCGTCCTTCTTCGGTGTCGTTGGTATCAATAGGTTGGGTTTCGCCATAGCCTTTATACGATAGTCTGTCGGCTTCTATACCGTTTTCGATAAGGAAGTTGTATATGGCCTGTGCGCGGTTTTCGGATAGTGTTTGGTTGTCGTTGTCGTTGCCTACATTGTCGGTATGGCCACTTATCTCTATGCTTACGGCGGGGTTGTTTTGCATAAAGCTGTGTAGCTTCATCAGTTCTACCCTCGATTCGTCTTTGAGGTCGTATTTGTTTGTTTCGAAGAATACGTTTTTGAGCACCACGCTTTCGCCAACCGAAAGTTGCTTCATGCCCACATTCTTTAGGAATGGTTCATCGGGAGTGCCCGATAGAAGTTCTATGTTTTCGGAGTGGAACAGGTAGCCGTCCATGCTTACGTTGAGGGCATAGTTTTTGTTTACCGGCAGGCTTATTAGGAATGAGCCTGTAACGGGGTCGGCTGTTGCCGATACTACTTCGTTTTCGTTTTCGAGGTCTATGATTCTGAAGTCGGCAGCAAGTGGTTGTTTGCTCTTTTCGTCAAATACTCGTCCTTTCATGTAGGTGGTGGCTACGGGTTGTGCTTCTGGGTATAGTTCAAACGTATATAGGTCTTGGCCACCATAGCCTTCTAGTTTGTCGCTCGAGAATATTGCCATTTTTCCACCTGCACCTACTATAAGGTTCATTTCCTCGCCCGATGTATTTATGGGGTAGCCAATATTGGTAGGCATAGACCAAGTGGTGTCGTTTAGCTTGCGCGAGTAAAAGATGTCGAAGCCTCCCATTCCTATATGTCCGTTTGAGGCAAAGTAGAGGGTTTGGTCGTCGTAGTGTATAAAAGGGCAGGTCTCGTCTTGCGGTGTGTTTATACTGTCGCCCATGTTTACGGCTTTTCCCCATTGGCCGTTGGCTTTCAGCGTTGTTTTCCAAATGTCTTTTCCACCTTTTCCACCCGGGCGGTTGCTGGTAAAGTATAGTGTTTTGCCATCGATGGAGAACGAAGGTTGCGAATCCCAATAGCGGGAGTTTACTGCTGCTCCGAGGTTTCGGGGTTTGGACCATCGGTTGCCAACTTTCTTGGACCAGTATAGGTCGCAGCTTCCCAATCCGCCTTCGCCACAGATGGTAAAGACTATAAAGCGTCCGTCTTGCGATATACATTGTGCACCCTCGTTGTCGTTGGAGTTTAGTGGTTCGTCCACACGTTGAGCCATAGTCCAGTTGCCGTTGTTGTCTTTGGTGGCTATATAAAAGTCTTCCTCCTCCGGAGTGTTGGCTGTGGTGGTAGCTTTGCGAGGTTCTTTACGGGTTATTATTATCGTTTGCTCGTCGGCAGTAAGGGCGGGCAAGTATTCGTCAAACATGGTGTTTATCATAGTTCCCATGTTGGTAGGGCTGAAAGGTACGGGGTTGGCTATGGCATATTGTCTAAAGTCGGCCTCCTTTATACCTTTCTGTGCCAAGGGTTGCAAATCTATGTTCTGGGTGTCAAGCCGTAGAAATATGCTGTAATATTCCTTGGCCAGCCGGTAGTTGGTATCGTTCATTTCTATGTTTGCAAGCCAATACCACCCTTTTGTGTAGTAGCTACTGTCGGTAAGTACACCGTTCAGATAGCATTGTTTGGCCTTGGCCATATTTTTGGTATCGGCATAAATGTCGCCAAGCATAAAGTTTGCTTCGATAAAACGGGGTTCTATTTCCAATGTTTTTTCGAAACTTTTGATGGCTTGTGCCGTCTTTCCCTGAAGCCAATACGTTATGGCTTTGTCGTATTGTGCGTTTGCTTTTTTGTTGTCGGTATAGTACTTTTGAGCATTACTTGCAATGCTACCGAGCATGAATAATATTACAATCAGTCTTTTCATGCCTTACTTAACGCAGAATATGGTGGTTTATTGCCTGTTGATGCAAAATGGATATGAGGGTGTTTGGTGGTGCCAATGGGATGGTATTATCACTTTTTTCGGTTGCCGATATAATAAGATTTCGATTTGTCAGTTACTATAAAAACGCAAAATGAATAAACAATGAATCGAAGAACTTATATATGTGTGCTGATATTGTTGCTTGTAGGATTGCATAATATTTCTATTGCACAGCAGGTAAAACCTCGTTTTGTATGTTTTGGTGTTGTATTGCCAAACAATGATACCATACCTATGATTAAGTTGAAAGAGGTGCGCATTGTGTCGTCGCGAAATCTACTTACCCCCGAGGAGATACGGCGCAACAAGAAACTTATACGCAATGCCAAGATTGTACTTCCGTACGCCAAGATGGCAAAGAACAAACTATATGATTTGAATAATAGGATGCTATCCATGTCGGAGCGTGAACGTAAGGAGTTTATGAAAACTGCCGAAAAGGAGATAGAACAGGAATATGCCGAACAGCTTAAGAAACTGACAATATCACAAGGTCATCTTCTGATAAAACTTGTGGATAGGGAAACCGGAAGCACATCCTATTCGTTGGTAAAGGAGCTGAGAGGGAGCTTTAGAGCTTTTTTCTATCAAACGTTTGCCAAACTGTTCGGCTACGACCTTAAAGCCGAATACGATCCCGTAAACAACAAGAAGGATAATCTGATAGAACGTGTGGTGCGTGCCATAGAGTTGAATCAAATATAAGGTAACGTTATGATGTATGGATTTTGTAGTTTGCCCGTAGTACCTATGCGTGCCGAAGCATCGGATAGGGCAGAGATGGTGTCGCAACTGTTATTTGGCGATACTTTTATGGTAGAACAACAGGGAGAGAAGTGGTCGCTAATAGTGATGGACTACGACGGCTACCGCGGTTGGGTGGATACCAAACAGATATATTTCCTTGATGAGGATGATTATAACAAGGTGAAAGGTTGGACGATAGTGTCCGAATTGTTGCATGTGGTAGCACATGTGGGCGGCACGGAATTGCTGTTGCCTATGGGATGCAAATTGCCAAAAGCAGGTGAGTCGGCACCATCGGGATTGGCTATAGAGCACTATGTGGCACACGATGGGGCAGAGGCTTCGCCAGTGGATATTGCTACTAAATGGCTTGGAGTACCTTACCTTTGGGGTGGCAAAACATGTATGGGTGTCGACTGTTCGGGCTTTACGCAAACGGTGTATAAGGTTTGTAGTATAAAACTGTTACGCGATGCCTCGCAGCAAGCTACGCAAGGCTATGTCGTCCACAGTCTCGACGCTGCACAGGAGGGCGACTTGTGTTTCTTCCACAATGCCGATGGCCGCATAATACATGTAGGTATATATATGGGCAACGGCCGTATAATACATGCCTCCGGCTGTGTAAGGATTGATACTTTGGATACCAAGGGTATATACAACGCAGATGTAGATAAATACACCCACACACTCTCAGCTATACGTCGTATACGATAAACATTTTATTTTCTTATGCTATACAAATCCCCTACATATTGACAAAAAGATATGTAGGGGATTGTTTTTTGATTGAAAAAAACTGGTTCCGGTGTTACTATTTTCAATCAAAAACTTCTGTCGAGGTCGTGTTTGTGTGTATAGAAGCCGATTGTTGCGGTTTGTTTTGAACTGTTTTGGCAATATTTGTTTTGCGACTAATTATTGGTATAGTCTTATCTTGTGGCTATGTTTTACACGGTTCTGAGCTTGTCATTGACACGTCCTACAAACTTAATGAGAGCGGCTATAAAACTTTGTGGAAATGGCTATAAAACTTCATTAGAGCGTGATAAAAACTGATTCCAAACTTTGAAATGGCAATTCCAAAGTTTGAAATTGCAATTCCAAACTTTGGAATTCATTATTTAAACGGGTCTATACAATTTTTCTCCCATCTCTATGTTATTTATTAGTCGAGTCGATGATGTTTTTACGACGGGGTTGTTGCCGTATTGGGGTCGTTCAGACATTTCGAGGGCTCGTAAGTTGATTATTGTGAAACTAAAAGATATTATATGGTAGAGTATGTAAAACGAGAGATGCCTGATATTCATAAAAATAACGAAACAAAGGCATACTATAAAATGAAATGTGTAGGGCATATAGATTCCGAGGCTTTGATTGATTATATGACTGCACCGGGTTCGGGGTTGAACAAGTCGATGGTGAGGGCAGTGCTGGCACAGCTGTCGTTTATATCGTCGGAGTTTTTGGCTATGGGCTATAATGTAAGTATTGAGGGTATAGGTCAGTTTAATGCAAAGATAGGTCCCAAAGAAGATTTTGAGGTAGAGGGTTTGGACGACGGAAGCACCAAACGCAAGGCAACAAGCCTTGAGGTTACGGGTGTAAACTTTCGTGTAGATAAGGATTTTGTAAAGGAAATCAACAGCCGTTGCGTACTGAAAAGAGGGACTACAAAACGTTTGAAAAAGTCGCCATATACACCCGAGAAACGTTTGCAAAAGCTACAAAAATATTTGGTTGCCAATAAAACTATAACACTGCGAGAGTATGCCTATATGGTTGGGATGACCAGATCATCGGCCTATCGTGAGTTGGAAAAACTGGTTGCCGACCCATCATCGGGTATCTCTACCAGTGGGCAAAAGAATTTCAAGGTGTACATTTTGGCAAACCAATAGCATCCCTAGTGCTATGCCATCCTATTGCGTTTGAGTAAGTAGGGTTGCAGTACTTGGTGGAAACCACGGTTTATATCTACCGGTATGTAGTCTATATTGTACTGTATGGCGTGGTGTTTTATGGCCTCGGCCTGCTTGGCAGCCATCGCTTTGTAGCGTTCGGCTATCTCGTTGGGGTGGATTTTTAGTTTGGCATTGGTCTCCATATCTATAAAGTGGTATGGCCTGTTGCCATAGTTGAGGTCTATTTCCTTGTCTTGATCAAAGATGTGGAATAGTATCACCTCGTGCTTGCAGTGTTTGAGGTGGCGTAGAGCGTCAAACACCTTTTCCTGCTCCTGCTGGTCTACCCATCCGTCGGTGAATATTACTATCAGCGATCGACGTTTCATTTTTTCGGCCACAAGGTGCAAAGGCTCGGCTATGGATGTTTTTTGAGCAGAGACTTTGGAGGGGTCGTAAGGTTGTAGTAGCGGCTCTAGCAACTGGTACATATATTTTTGGTGAACGGCACTTGAGCGTATCTCGGTCATAGTGTCTATTTTGTCGGACAGCAACGTTAGCCCAAAAGCATCGCGTTGTTTCTTCAGTAGTTCTATCAGTACAGCGGCGGCATAGGCAGCAAATGTTATCTTGTTTGGCTGTTCGAATGAGGGCTGCTTGTCCGCCGGGAAGTACATGGACATAGAGTTGTCTATCACCAATTGGCATCGAAGGTTGGTTTCCTCTTCGTATCGTTTTACAAACAGTTTATCGGTACGGCCGTACAGCTTCCAGTCTATATTCTTTGTTGATTCGCCTGCGTTGTATAGCCTATGCTCGGCAAATTCTACCGAAAAGCCGTGGAACGGACTTTTGTGCAAGCCCGTTATAAATCCTTCCACCACTTGGCGAGCCAAAAGGTCTAGAGATTTGTATGCCTCTATATTGTCTTTTCGTAGTGTTGCCATTGCTTATTGGTTTTGTATGCGAAACATGTAAGAAACAAAGAAGTCGATGTGCTACTTGAGTGTTTTGCATACATCGACTTCTCTCATTTAGAACGGTTATCCTATAAAAGAGCGTCTAATTTTTCGGTAAGTTTGGCTTTAGGAACAGCTCCTACAGATTTGTCTTTTACTTCGCCGTTTACGATGAAAAGCACTGTGGGGACGTTACGTATCTTGAATGTGCCCGATAGTGTAGGGCTTTCTTCAACGTCTACTTTAGCTACTATAGCTCTGCCTTCGTATTCTGTTGCTATTTCATCAACTATTGGGCTTAGAGCTTTGCAGGGTCCACACCATGTGGCACCAAAGTCCAACATTACCGGTTTGTCGGCTTTCATAACCAATTCTTCAAAATTGCTATCGTTTATTGCTAATGCCATAGTTTTGTAGTTTTATGTGTTTAATTTTTTTGCAAAAATACATACATTTGCGGATATATAAAACATAAAAGCGGATATTTTTTCTTTGCGGGTGTGTATAGTCTTGCTAAATAGGTATTTGTCCGATAAAAAAAACACCTCGGCTGATGTTGGTATTTGCTTATTACTCTTTTTTTTGAATAATCTTTTGCTACTTATTTTCGTGTGTAGTTTAAAAATCTTATCTTTGCAAGCGTAAATATTTCTATGTCTTGAATGCTTTTTGCTGAAATACATGCAAATAGGTAGATAGGACAATGGCAAAATAGTTTTATAAATAGCAATAATATATTATGTCGACGATTATACTTGTTTGTTTTGTAGTCTATACATGTTTATTGTTTTTGGTTACTTGGTTGACATCTCGTAAGGCATCTAACGATACTTATTTTAGAGGAAATCGCAAGTCGCCGTGGTATGTTGTAGCCTACGGTATGATAGGTGCCAGCCTTTCGGGTGTTACCTTTATGTCGGTACCGGGTGGTGTGTATAGCGGACAGTTTACCTATCTGCCGTTGGTGTTGGGTTATATATTGGGCTATTTGGCCATTGCCTACGTGCTTCTTCCTCTTTATTATAGGCTCAACCTCACATCTATTTACTCCTATTTGGGTGAGAGGATAGGTAATGTGTCTGAGCGAACGGGATCGTTGTTCTTTATAGTATCTCGTTTGTTGGGATCGGCCCTTAGAATGTATTTGGTAGTGTTTGTGCTATACGAGTTTATGTTCAAGGTATGGGGCGTGCCCTTTTGGATACCGGCATTAGTATTCATAATCATTATATTGATGTATACTTTCCGCGGCGGTATCAAAACGGTGATATGGACCGACACCTTGCAAACCACTTTTCTGCTGTTGGCAGCTGTGGTAACTTTTGTGTATATCCTGCATGATTTGGATATATCGTTTGTAGGTTTGGTATCGCAGTTGGCCGATAGTGGTAGCACCCGTGTGTTTGAGACCGATTGGCATAGCAATAAGTTTTACATCAAGCAGATACTTAGTGGTGCATTTATCACCATCACCATGACGGGCTTAGACCAAGATATGATGCAAAAGAACCTTACTTGCAAAACACTCAAAGATGCTCAAAAGAATATGATTACCTTCAGTTTTTCGTTGGTGGTGGTTAATCTTTTGTTTTTGTTTTTGGGTGGTGCGTTGGTTTATTATTCACAGCAAACGGGTTTTGGCCTTCCGGTGAACGAAGCCGGAGTGGTGGTCAACGACAAGATATTCCCCTCGGTGGCTTTTTCGCTCAGTACTTTTACAAGTGTGGTGTTTGTGATAGGCTTGGTGGCGGCCGGCTATTCTAGTGCCGATGGTACATTAACGGCTCTAACTACCACATTTTATTACGACTTTATACATCTCGACAAAAGCCAACGCTATACCGAGCAGCAGAAGGTGCGTTTTCGCAAACTTATACATGTTTCGTTTGCAGTACTATACCTGCTTATTATTATTGCTTTCAAGCCCTTCCACAATCAGTCGCTTATAGACACTATATTTGATGTGGCCGGCTATACCTATGGCCCTTTGTTGGGCTTGTATGCATTTGGATTGTTTACCAGCTATAAGGTGAATGATAGGTATGTGCCAGTGGTGGCAATACTTTCGCCCGTTATTTGTTATATACTCAAGCTAAACTCGCAAGAGTGGTTGTGGGGTTATCAGTTCGGGTTCGAGATAATATTATTAAATGGATTATTAACTTGTTTGGGATTGTTTATTATTCGCAAACGCAAATAAATATTGTTATGAAAAATATACGTTCGTTTTCTACACCTATATTATTGTTATGTATTGTTTTGTTATTATCGGCTTGTAGTCGTTACTCTGTTTATCCTACCAAGGTGCGTAGCAGTCGTATAATTGGTGGTGGTATGGTATATGCTTTGCCAAAAACTGTTGTAAGGGTAGATGTATTGGTCGAAAAAACCGACTACGATGCAAGTCCGTATGTGGAATATGCCGAAGAATTGTTGGGAATAGTACTTGATGACGACGAGGGTGCTATACATAAGATAAAGGGAGTATCTATATCGGCTATCAACAAGCCGGACCCTGAAGGTTATTATTATATAGAACCAAAATTTTCAAATCTATCGGTACAGCTTAACGAACAAGGTTTGTTGCGTTCCATAAACAGCGATAGCCTAATGACCAAAACAGAATTATCTACACCTAAACAAGCCGAAAAAGTATCGAAGATAAACCTTACCGATCTTCTTTACGAGCCAATGGACTATGACGATGAAGAGGAATTTGATGATGATAATAGTTCGTCGGCATCGAGAAGCATATCGCTAAGCGACCGTGCAAAAGCGGCTGCTGAAACAATAATGGATATACGAACCAAGAAGAGAGAGATACTTTACGGTGAGTTTGAATCGGAATATGATTCTAAAATGATATCTACTGTATATGAACAGTTGGAGCAACAAGAACAAAAATACTTGCAACTATTTACCGGTGTGAAGACAACATACAACGAAGTCTTCTATATAGAACCGGAAGCATCCAAAATGATTGTCGATGACCAAACTGTGGAACTTTTCCGCTTCTCGGAAGATAAAGGAATTGTAGATTCGTCGGTGGTGGATGCTCCGATAGTATATTGCAATTTACGTTGCGAAAACGAGCTGTATGTACTGAATAAGTATTTGAAGCAAAAGCCTAAGAATTATTTCAAATATGTTTCGAAACTTAGACGTTCACCCAAAACTTTCCGTTACAGAATACCTGAACAAGTAACCGTAAGCCTTATAACACCACAGTTTACATATCAACAACAGATAAAAGTGGCTCAATATGGTCCTGTGATGGAGTTGCCTCATAGAAATTTCGAAGCATTGTTTGACGAAAAAACAGGCGAACTTATTTATTACAAAAATAAGTAACCTTATGGATTTTACTATAACAGTTCTTGGTAGCAGTGCTGCATTGCCAACGGCCACACGCCAATGTTCGGCACAGGTGGTAGCTTTGGAGGGATTCAGAATACTGATAGATTGTGGCGAGGGAACTCAGAATCAGGTGCGACGCTATAGGATAAAGTTTCAAGCAATTGATAATATATTTATTTCGCACTTGCATGGCGACCATTTCTATGGATTGCCGGGGTTGTTGTCGTCTATGCATTTGTGTGGACGTACAGAGCCTTTGAATATTTTCGCGCCAAAAGGATTAAAGAAGATTCTCACAGACATGTTTATAACCTCCAACTCTGTTTTCTCGTACGAGCTGATATTTCATGAGTTGGAAGGCAACGAGCCCAGTGTGTTGCTCGAAAACAAAAAATGTAGAATCACGGCGTTCCCTCTCGTTCACTCTGTTCCTGCCTATGGTTTCCACATTCAAGAGATGCCGCAGATGCTTAATCTTCGACACGGAGTGAGACATACTTACAACCTTGCCAACGACGAAATGATACGGATAAAGATGGGCGAAGACTACCTTGCACCCGATGGTAGGGTTATACCTAATGCTGTGCTTACCAAGCCTCCAAAACCACCGTTGAGTTATGCTTATTGTTGCGATACACGTTACGACGAATCGTTGTTGAAACATATATCTGATGTAGATCTTTTGTGTTTTGATTGTACTTTTGAGGCTGCTCTTTCGTCATTTGCCAATGAAAAACTTCATGGAACCACTGTCTCTGCTGCAACAGCTGCTCGAGAAGCAAAAGCCAAACATTTGATGCTTACACATTTCTCGGCACGCTACGGCGATGTGGAACCTTTGGTGGAAGAAGCCAAAGCTGTATTTCCAAACACTTTTGCTGCTACCGATGGTTTGCGTATAGAGCTAAACAATATGTAAAAAACACCATTATTACACTCTGTTCAAGATTATAATAATATAGTGCAATATGGGAGCTAAATTGTTTACAATATAGCTCCCTTTAGTTTTATGTTCGCCATTGGTTGCTGTTTTGTTATATTGTAAAAAGAAAGGCAGCAATCCACTTGATGGATTTGCTGCCATAATATATATACTAAAAAAGGGGGTTATCTTGTTGGTTCTAGAGTGGCGTATTTTTTGCCATAGTCTAGGTGTTGTTGCATAAAGTCGGTAGGATATTCGATGCGGTAGTCAACAGTTTTTCCATCTTCAACCACAGGAACAATTTCGGGATTGATAAATCCGCCGTATGGTTTTATACCAAGGGCTGCGTAGCGTTCTTTTACTTCTTTGTGAAGTTCGGGGTCTACTTGTACAGCATATTTTTCAACCATTGCTTTACCGGCTTCGTAGTCGCCTTCGGATTTGATACGTTGTATTTCGGCAAGCAACTGACCAAAAAGATTGCGAAGTTTTACAAAGTCATTTATAACGAAATATGTTTTGCCATCTTTTATTTTCTTTTCGATAACGTTTTCAGCTTTTCCTTGTTCGTAGCACCATTCCGATATCAGTTTGCGGTCTTGCATGTGCGATTCGGTTATGGTTTTGCCAAGTTCCACTCTTGCAAGTTGTCCCATAAGACCGTTGCGGATAAACGAGATGTATTCGGCTTTGTAGGCTTCGCCATCGGGCATGATGCCAAGTTCTACCATTTTTGGGTCGGCACAATAATAAAGTCCAAACAAGTCGGCACGTGCTTCTTCCAAAGCCGAGCTGTATTCTTTCAAAGCACCTGATGGAGTGCCGGGAAGCAATTGGCCCGATCCGTGTCCTAAGCATTCGTGCAAGTCGGTGTGTACCACACTTGTGTGTGAGCCATACTTTTTGCAGATGTCAATTTCGGCTTGGTCGTAAGCAAATTCGCTAAGCATGCTCTTTGGCGATTCTTCGGCTGCTTTGTCGTAGGCTTCCATAAGGTTGGTGATGGTTACAGATTTAGAACCGTGGTTTTTACGTATCCAGTCGGCGTTTGGTAGGTTTATTCCTATAGGAGGTGCAGGGAAGCAGTCGCCTGCCAAAGTAGTGGCTATGATGCCTTTGGCCGATACGCCTTTCACTTCTTTTTTCTTGAATTTGTCGTCAACCGGCGAGTTGTCTTCAAACCATTGTGCATTGTCGCTTATGGTTTTGGAACGTTTGCTGGCTTCAAAGTCGCGGAAATTAACCACCGCTTCCCACGATGCTTTACGTCCTAGTGGGTCGCTATAGTCTTCGATAAATCCATTTACATAATCTATTGTAGATTCGGTATCTTCAACCCATGCCACATTGTAGGCATCCCATACTTCTAGGTTGCCGGTTTTGTAGTATTCGATAAGGAGATTGGTGTAGTTGCGTTGAGCATCGTTTTCGGCCACAGCATTGGCTTTTTCCAACCAATAAATTATTTGGTCTATAGCTTTGCCGTAAAGGCCATCGCCACTGCGATATACATCTTCGCAAACTTTGCCGTCTTTTTTCACCAATTTGGAGTTCAAACCGTACGATATAGGGGTTTCGTCCTTGGGATCTTGCATTTTGGTGTAGAAGTCTTCGGCTTCTTTTTGCGACACACCTTCGTAGAAATTCACTGCCGAAGTGGCCACAATGTCTATGCCTTGGCCGCTGTTACGACGAGTGGCATACATCTCTTGGTCGAACATTATCGGGGTGATGAAAGCCAAAAATTCTTCAACCGATTCACCTTCTTTCAGCGGAAGGTTTTCGGCATTGCTGTTGCGAACAAGTTCGGCAAAGTATTCCTCTGTTATTTCGGGAGTGAATTTATCTTCGGCATAGTGGTGGTGAATACCATTGCTGAAGAATGCACGTTTGGCATATACCTCGAAGTTTTTATACTCCGGTGCGTTTTTGTCGCCGGTATAGGTGGTTAGTATGTTTTCGATAGTTTTGCGTATAGCCAAATTATATTTGAAATGTTGGTCCCATATAATATCTCTACCATATTTAGCGGCTTCGCCAAGGCAGTAGATATATTCCTTTTGTTGTAGGCTTAGGGAGTCCCATTCCGGTATTTGATAACGCATTACTTTTAGGTCGGCAAATTCGTCAACAAGATATTTAAAGTCACCTGTTGTGCCGTCGGCTTTTTCTTTTGGGCTGCAAGCAAATAGCAACCCTGCTGTTCCGATGTACATAAATACTTTCTTCATTGTATATTATTTGTTGATTTGATTATTCTATTGTTTTCTAAGCTTTATTTTTCCCAATCGTGATGCCTCACTTGTTGTGTTTCAACCAAAATGAAGCCATTCTTTCGGTTGGCAGATATACATAAATACTGTGTTATGCGATAATTACGCTATTTATTTGTTGTAAAATTTGCGACAAATATACACTTTTTTTTTGATATACGACATCTTGAAATTTCCCCCTTGATGTAGATGAAATTAGATCCCGATCTAGATTTGCCTGCCACGTGAGGTAGATAAATTTCCCTCGCGAGGGAAATTTCGGTGTGTAGGACACATATAACAGAGTCTTTTTCATGATAGGGTATAAATCTGCCGATGATAGGGTGTGAACCAATTGATGATAGGGTATAAATAATGTGGTGGTATGATGCCTAAAATTATGTAGGTTACAAACCTTTTTGGGCAAACGTTTGTTGTTGGTAACACATATAATATAATGTATAATAGAAATAACAAAGATATGGAAAACCAAATGTTTTGCTTCCAATGCCAAGAAACAGCCAAGGGTGTTGGATGTACATCTAAGGGTGTGTGTGGTAAGGATTCGGGCTTGGCATCGCTTATGGATTTGCTGCTCTACGTTACCAAAGGAATATGTGCTGTAAAGGTTTCTTTTCCACCCGACGATATGATGAAGATGGATAACAGCTACGTTTATTCGTCGCTGTTTAAGACCATTACCAACGCCGATTTCAGCTACGATGATATAAAGCAAACCATTGCCGAAGGCTTGGAGATAAAAAAGAAACTGATACTCAAAGCCAAGGAACATCTTATTCCACTGCCCGACATTGATGCAATAACGTGGCATGGCAGTGTATTTGACTACGAGAAGAAAGCCAAAGAGGTAGGTGTGCTTGTAGAAAGCAATGTGGATGCACGTTCGGCCAAAGAATTGATAACCTACGGACTAAAGGGGGTGGCTGCATATATGTACCATGCCGAAAAGTTGGGCTATACCAATAAGAGTATCGATAAGTTTGTTGATGAAACATTGGCTATGTTGCTTACTGATATACTTTCGTTTTCGGAACTTGCGGACCTTATAAACGAAACCGGGCGTGTGGGACTCGAAGCCATGAAGCTGTTGGATAAAGCCAATACCGAAACCTATGGCAATCCGGAGATGACAAGGGTAAACATAGGGGTAAGGCGTAACCCCGGAATATTGGTTACTGGCCACGACCTTAAAGATTTGGAAGAACTGCTCGAGCAAACCAAGGGTACAGGAATAGACATATATACCCATGGCGAGATGCTGCCGGCCAATGCGTATCCTTTTTTTAAGCAGTACGACCATTTTGTGGGAAACTATGGCAATGCTTGGTGGCGACAACGCGAAGAGTTTGCAGCATTCAAAGGACCTATACTCTTTACAACCAACTGTATAGTGCCTCCTCTAGACAATGCCTCATACCAAAACAGAATATATACCACCGGTGCAACGGCATTGAAAAACTGCCAGCACATACCCGATAGAAAGAACGGAATGCCAAAGGACTTTGGCAGGATAATAGAACATGCCAAACACTGTGCTCCTCCAAAAGAAATAGAGTATGGAAATATAATAATTGGTTTCGGACACAGACAGTTGTCCCTACTGTCGAACAAACTGATAGAAGAGGTGGAGAATGGCAACATACGCCACTTTGTGGTAATGGCAGGATGCGATGGCAGGATGAAAAGTAGAAACTATTACAGCGACTTTGCACAGCTGCTGCCCCACGATGTGATGATACTTACGGCAGGATGTGCAAAATATAGATACAATAAATTGAACCTTCGTTCGATAGATGGTATTCCACGCGTAGTGGATGCAGGGCAATGCAACGATGTGTATTCACTTATCCTATTTATGAAACGCATGAAAGAAGCCTTGGGATGCGAAAGCATAAACGATTTGCCAATAACCTACAATATAGCATGGTATGAACAAAAATCGGTGATAGTGCTTTTGGCATTGCTCTACCTTGGAGTCCGAAACATAAACCTCGGACCTACATTGCCGGCTTTTATCTCGCCAAACATGTTGGAGATGCTACAGCGTAAATATAATATAGGTACAATATCCAATGCCAAGGAAGACATAGAAAAATGGGTGAAAGAAGAATGTGTGGTGTGCTAGCCGGAAAATGTTTGCAGCTCTTGTTGCAAACATTTTTTATTGCACTTGTATATAGGCTTAATCCAATAATTGGATAATCTGAAATAAATTAGAAAAAAACATCTAATAACCCTTTGGTTCATGAGTTTTTTGAGTAATAGAAATGAACAAAAAAGTGTATGCTTAATAGTTTGATAATAAATGAAATATTGTTTAAAGGTGCCGGTTAGGTTGAAAAAATATCGCTAAAAAAGCAAAAAATATTTGCTTGTATAGAGAAATGTGTGTATTTTTGCACCGTAAAACATGAAGTGCTATTTCTGTAGTCGTTAATGTGCCGAAGTTTGCTAATACTCTGTTGTTCAGATGTTGTATAGATAACTTTAGGTACGTGACCCGGCAAAGGAAAGTGCATGGATGTGGTACTAAAAATGAATTAATTTATTAATCAAAAGTTCAATTACAATGAAAAAAACATTAATGGCTTTCGGTTTCGCATTATGCGCAACCATGGTATTTGCTCAAATACCGGCAAAAAAAGCAACTCGTGCTTCGTTAGAAAGCTCAAGAGTTGAAGCAGTTGCAATGCCTACTGAAGATGTTCAGGAGCAAGCAACTTTTAAAGGTTCTATCTTCTCGAAGAACGTAGTGGTTAAGGAAGTTGAAACTTTCGGTGCTGCTGCTTCTGCTGCTACTTACCAAGTAGGAACAGCTACAATGCCTTACGCTCACACTCAATCAGCTGCACACTCTCGTTGGTTCCGCGTAGCCGATACTACTCGTACAGCGGTAAATGCTGTTAGCAGCATTGCTCCTGTACTGTTTGATCCAAGTGGAAATGGTACTTTTTCTACTTTGACTAGTTTTATGTCCGGTTCTCCAATGGATGGTCTTATGGCTTGTTCTATGCAAGACCAAATCGCTCAATGGGGTGGTACAGGTACAATAGGTAATTTCAATACTTACATTGAATTCCCTGCTTTCTCTACAGTTCCCGGCGAAGGTGAAACAATTTCTATTCTTGATGCAAAATTGTATCAATACTATCGTTGTTTCAACAGCGATAAATGTAACATCGACTATTCTATAGACGGTGGTACTACTTGGGATTCTGTTGAATTTAACTTGGCTCGTATTGATGTTAATGTAAATAGTTCTATTCGTGGTTGGAAAACTGTTGCTCTTCCTTTGAGCCTTCTTAACCAAGAAAGCGTAAAAGTAAGAGTACGTTACTCTTGTAACAGCAATACAGGTGGTGCTTATGGTTATTTCTGGCTTGTTGATGATTTCAGCGTAGAAGGTATTGCTGAAGCTAACCGTATGAATGTTCAAACTGTTAGCTACTATCATGGTGGTTATCACATGGTACCTCAAGGTATGGATGTAAACCCTGTTGTATGGTATTCGATGTTTACCAACAATGGTGACAGAGATCAAGAAAATGTAAAAGGTTACATCAAAACTATCGATGGTACCGAAATAGCTTCTTCTTATGTTGATACTACTGTTGAAATAGGTGCTACCAAATATTCTTTCATAGACAATACTACAAATATAAACGCTGTGGAACCATCGGTATTGGGAGAAGGATGGCAAGGTACAGCTTCTCCACTTCCTCACGCTACTGTAGGTGTAAACAAAATATACTCGGGTCTTCAATCAGACGAATTAGATTATAAATTCGACACTATGGCTTACAATGTATTGGCAGCCGAAGGAGATGGTACTCAAGTATGGGGTCGTGACAATGGTATCTTGACTCAATACAGCACTTGGACTTATGGTGTAACTGCTGATAATTTATATACTGAAGAAGCTCGTTATTCAGATGCAGGTTATTTGGTAGCTATTTCTTATGCTACTCCTGAAAATGTTCCTGAAGGCTGGGTTATCAGAGGTATAGAACTTGTTGCTCACACTCATCCTCAATACTATGGCGACGTTGAAGCAGGTATGGTAAAAATCAGCCCTTGGTTTCGTTATGATTCTACAGAACCTTCTCCTACTGGTGGTACTTATTATACTTTCAAACCTATCGAAACAGGTGCAGGTACTTACACTGTAACTATGGATGACTTGAACCTTGATACAAACGTTAACTATATGGAATACGGTGACTACAACACTATCCGTATCATGTTCCCTGAACAACCTGAATTGTTGCCAAGTACTCACTATCGTGCAGGTTACGAATTGACTGAGCAAGCTTACTTCTGCTTAGCTTCCGACCGTAATTTCTACTATGATGTTGAATCCGGTGCCGATACTGCTGTATACTACAGCAACGAACCTGAATTGGCTGATTTTGCTAACCGTTTTGGTAATGGTTCGAATGCTAATGTGTTCAATTTCACTCCTGAATATGGTGTAAGCGGTAGTTTCTTAGGTACTACTGCAGGTAAAAACGTTCCTATGATTCGTATGTTGGTAGGTCCAAAACGCGATATTCCTACTCACACAATAACTGTTTCTTGGAATGAAATTGACTCTGCCGGTATATTCAATGCTGAGACATTAATGAGTGTAGAAAATGGTTCTGCAGATGTTGTTGCTGAAGGTTCTACTCGTTCTTACATTGTTTCTCCCGAAAGTTCAGATGAATCTGTATGGGTAGAAGGTATTACTGTTGATGGTGTTGATGTAATGGATCAATGTGAATATTCGTCTGCCGGTGGATACTACACTTATACTTTTGCAAACATTACAGCAAACCACACTCTTGCTGCAGAATTCAAGAAAAGAGTTGGTATCGATGCTATCGAAAACAATGTAAAAGTTTCTATGCAACCAAACCCTGCTACTGCTCAAACTCAAATGACAATAGAAGGTGTTAATGGTGAAATCAACTTCTCTTTGATCGACATGAGCGGTCGCGTAATTGCTGAAGAAGTTATTAATGCTAACGAAGTTAAAACTATCAATGTTTCTAGCTTAGCTAAAGGTACTTACTTTGTACGTTTAACTAACAGCAACTTCTCGAAAGTTGAAAAATTGATCGTTCGTTAATTTCATTTGTAATTACATAAATCAAAAGGCTCGAAGAAATTCGAGCCTTTTTTTATGCCCTTTTGTTTCGAATATTCGTAGGGGCGCTTAGATATATTCGTAAGGGGGTGTTAGATATATTCGTTCGTTGTAGCTACATATATTCGTATGGGGTACTTAGATATATTCGAACAAGCCAAAACAAACGTTCGTTTTTTGGTGGTATGTAGAAATCTGGGGGATAAGTGTGTATTTTGTTGGCGTGAAACATGTAGGATTCTATCTTCAATTATGCTGTTTTTTATCATCAAATAGTGTCAAATACCTTTATTCACAGCCTTTGCATAGGATGTATACTCCATATTTATATTGTGTAGAAATGAAGGCATAAGGCAAAAAAATGGAGTTGTCAATATTTTGTGGAATAGTAGTTTATGACCAATGCAGGAGTTTGAGATATTTTTGTGGTGTCGTATTTTGATAATAAATGTGTGTAAAATAGGTTGTATGTCGAAAAAATGTCGTATCTTTGCATATTCAAAACTTAAAAAACGATGGAGCAAGAAAAATACCAAGAAGAGGATTTGCAGGATGTTGATGTGATGGACGACAATGGTTGTAAATTGGTTTTACACAACGACGATTATCATACATTTGATTATGTGATATCAGCCTTGGAAAAAGTTTGTGGACATACCACAATGCAGGCAGAGCAATGTGCATTGCTGGTACACCACAGAGGGAAATGTGTGATAAAAACCGGCAGCTACGAAAAGTTGATGCCTATGCATACTGCTCTTTTGGACAGGCAACTTACATCTGAAGTAATACAATAAATAAGATATAGATTATGACTTGGACGGCAATAGTTATATTACTTTTGATAGGCATATTGCTTATTACGCTGGAAATAGTGGTGCTTCCGGGTGCTATAGCAGGCATTGTGGGTTTGATAATGTTGTGTGTAGGCATATGGCAAAGTTATGCTACATACGGTACAGTGGCAGGGAATATTGTGTTGCTGATATCTGTGGCGGTATGTATATTGCTGTTGGTATTCTTTATGCGTTCGAAAACGTGGCGTTTTTTTGGATTGAAAACCGAAATAGATAGCAAAGTAAATACTGTAGACGAAGAACTGTTGGCAGTAGGAGCAAGAGGTACAACGGTTTCGAGGTTGGCACCTACAGGCAAAGCAAATATAAACGGACAGGTAGTGGAAGTACATACAGTAAGTGAGTTTGTGAATGAAAATGAAGAGGTGGAAATAACCAAAATAGAAGGGTACAAGATCACTGTAAAGAGAGTAACAGAACAGAAAATATAATAATTAATGCAATACATTATATTGCCATATGTAGTTGTGGCTATATATAATGTAGGAAAATACATCAAATAACATAAAGAAAGGAGACAGATATGGATTTGTTTTTTATTTTGATTGCAGGATTATGCATCGTGGCATTGGTACTGTTTTTATACTTGGTACCAATCGGGTTATGGTTCAAAGCATTGGTGTCGGGTGTACACATATCGTTGCTTCAACTGGTATTTATGCGTTTGCGTAAAGTGCCACCAACAATTGTTGTAAACAATATGATATCGGCCACCAAAGCCGGTCTTAGCTTAAACCAAAGCGAATTGGAAGCACACTATCTTGCAGGTGGACGAGTATCGGCAGTAGTTAATGCATTGATATCGGCCGACAAAGCTAATATGAGTTTGGATTTCAAAACAGCAACAGCCATAGATTTGGCAGGTCGTGATGTGTTTAAAGCCGTTCAAATGTCGGTAAATCCAAAAGTTATTGATACACCACCGGTAGCTGCCGTTGCCAAAGATGGTATACAGCTTATAGCCAAAGCACGTGTTACTGTTCGTACCAATATCAAGCAATTGGTGGGAGGTGCCGGCGAAGAAACTGTATTGGCGCGTGTAGGTGAAGGTATCGTTACATCAATAGGTTCGGCAATGAGCCACAAACAAGTGCTTGAAAACCCCGATTCTATATCTAAACTTGTATTGCAAAAAGGTTTGGACAGCGGTACAGCTTTCGAAATACTATCAATAGATATAGCCGATATAGATATTGGAAAGAATATAGGAGCACAGCTGCAAATGGATCAAGCCGAAGCTGATAAAAATATAGCACAAGCCAAGGCCGAAGAACGTAGAGCCATGGCAGTAGCATCGGAACAAGAAATGAAAGCCAAAGCGCAAGAAGCTCGTGCCAAAGTGATAGAAGCCGAAGCCGAAGTGCCAAGAGCTATGGCCGAAGCTTTCCGTAATGGCAATTTGGGTATAATGGATTACTACAAAATGCAGAACATACAAGCCGATACCTCTATGAGAGAGTCTATCTCCAAACCGGCAGGTATGAACAAAGAAACAATAAATTAATAACTAAACTAAACTTGAATGATAAGTTTTGAGAATATAAATAAGTCGGATTGGCGATACAACTTGATGTACAAATATGTACATCTGATGCACAATAAGGTGTACTATCGTCAGTACAAGGTGTTGAACCAAGATAGGATACCAAAAGGAAAGCCTATTGTGGCTATATGTAATCACCAAAATGGATTGACAGATGCTTTGGGTATATTATTTGCCTTTGCCAAAGATGGTCGTCATCCTGTGTTTATAGCACGTGCCGATATATTTAAGAAAGAGATAGCAGCCAAGGCGTTACGATTCCTTAAGATAATGCCTGCATTTCGTGCCAGAGATGTGGGTGCTGCAGGAGTGGGTGAGAATGATGCCATATTCAACCAATCGGCAAAAATATTGCAAGAAAATGGAGTGGTAGCATTGTTCCCCGAAGCCGGCCATCAAGACTGCCATACCTTAGGAACGTTTAAAAAGGGTTTTGCACGTATAGCATTCCGTGCTGCCGAAATGATGGACTTTAAAGAGCCGATATATATATTGCCTATGTCCAACCATTACGATAACTATTTTTCTGTACAAGGAAGATTGGTTATCACCATAGGCGAACCTTTCGAGTTTAGCGATTTATATGATTTGTATAAAGAGCAACCTCATCGTGCCGAAAAGATATTGACCGATAGAGCACGAGTGATAGTAAAGGATTTGATGCTTGATATATCAAACTTGGAATACTATGATGAGTATGAGTTGCTTTGTACAATGTATGGACGCGAGATAATGAAGAAGGAAGGCAAGTCGTTGAATTATTTCCTCAACCATTTGTATGCTTCAAAAAAGGTTGTGGCAATGTTGGACGATTACGAAAAGCAAAATCCTGACGACTTCAAGTCTTTGATGAAAAAAACATTCCAATATTCCAAGGCTTTGGATAAGATGCATCTTAGAGATTGGATATTTGCTCAGAAACTGACAGCATTGGGGTTCTTTGTACGCTTATTGTTGAGCTTGGTTTTGTTGCCTATAGTGGTAGTAGGATGGGCTATCAATATATTCCCATATAGTTTGAGTTCGTTTATAACTCGAAATATCAAAGATTATATGCTTCATTCATCGTTCCACTTTGCTGTGGGTGTATTGGTGGCGTATCCTTTGTGGTATATTATCACTGCTTCTATATTGTGGAGCGTTACAGGCTTATGGTGGACTACGCTTATTTATCTTGTTCTATTGCCTATTTCTTTGATAGTTTATTTGCGTAGCAAAGTGATGTTGAAGAAACTTTACAATCGGATACGTCGCTTCCGGCTATGGTTCAGAGGTAATCGTTATTACAATACTGCTGTAGGAGATCGCAAAGAAATAATGAAAAAGATGCAAGAAATAGATATCAACAATATGGAAACAAAGTAGCTTGATATTCAGTTAGAAAAGAAAGTTATTGAATACTATTTTTATTTAATGATTCTTTTTTCGTTGAAAACGCACGAAAATCCGAAAAAAAACTGTACATTTGCAAATTATTGTATCTAACGAATAAAGTAATAAAATATTGATAATGAGACCTAATTTTTCAAACGTTGATTTTAAATCACAAGAAAAACCTCATGCTTCTTTCGAACAATGGGAAAAAGCAGAGGGAATAGAAAAGAATTGGAAAACTCCCGAACAAATAGACGTAAAACCGGTTTACGGTGATGTTGATTTGTTGGGTATGGAGCATTTAAATTATGCTGCAGGTATAGCTCCATTTTTGCGTGGACCTTATTCAACAATGTATGTTATGAGACCTTGGACTATCCGTCAGTATGCAGGTTTCTCTACTGCCGAAGAGTCTAATGCTTTCTATCGTCGTAACATTGCTGCAGGTCAAAAAGGTTTGTCGGTTGCTTTCGACTTGGCTACACACCGCGGATACGACTCTGACCACGAACGTGTGGTTGGCGACGTAGGTAAAGCCGGTGTTGCTGTGGATAGTATTTTAGATATGAAGATTTTATTTGACCAAATTCCTTTGGACAAAATGTCTGTATCTATGACTATGAATGGTGCTGTACTTCCTGTATTGGCTTTCTACATCATAGCTGCTGAAGAACAAGGTGTAAGTCAAGAACAATTGAGCGGTACTATCCAAAATGACATCTTGAAGGAATTTATGGTACGTAATACCTATATCTATCCTCCATTACCATCAATGAAGATTATCGCCGACATATTTGAATATACTTCAAAGAATATGCCTAAGTTTAACTCAATATCTATCTCGGGTTATCACATGCAAGAAGCAGGTGCTACCGCTGATATAGAATTGGCTTACACTTTGTGCGACGGTTTGGAATACTTGCGTGCCGGTGTTAATGCTGGTATGTCTGTTGACGATTTCGCTCCACGTTTGTCTTTCTTCTGGGGTGTGGGTATGAACCACTTCATGGAAATTGCTAAGATGCGTGCTGCTCGTATGTTGTGGGCTAAATTGGTTAGCCAATTCAACCCAAAGAACCCAAAATCTTTGGCATTGCGTACACACAGCCAAACTTCGGGTTGGTCTTTGACAGAACAAGATCCATTCAACAATGTGGCTCGTACATGTGTTGAAGCTATGGGTGCTGCTCTTGGTCATACTCAATCTCTTCACACCAACGCATTGGACGAAGCTATCGCTTTGCCAACAGACTTCTCGGCTCGTATTGCTCGTAACACTCAAATTTACTTGCAAGAAGAAACTAACATTTGCCGTGTAGTTGACCCATGGGCTGGTTCTTACTATGTAGAATCTTTGACTCACGAAATAGCACACCGTGCTTGGGCTCACATCCAAGAAATCGAAAAACTTGGTGGTATGGCCAAAGCTATCGAAAGTGGTATTCCTAAGATGAGAATCGAAGAAGCTGCTGCTCGCAAACAAGCTCGTATCGATTCTGACACTGATGTTATCGTTGGTATCAACAAATATCGTTTGGATCACGAAGACCCAATCGAAACTTTGGAAGTAGATAACACTGCTGTTCGCGAAGCTCAAATCAAACGTTTGGCTAAGCTAAGAGCTGAACGTAACAACGAAGAAGTAGAAGCTGCTTTGGCTGCTCTTACTGCTTGTGCCGAAACTGGTAAAGGCAACTTGTTAGAACTTTCTATCGATGCAGCTCGTAAACGTGCTTCGTTGGGTGAAATTTCTTACGCATTGGAAAAAGTATTTGGACGTTATAAAGCTAACATTAATTTAATATCAGGCGTGTACAGTTCTGTAACTAAAGAAACTGAAAGCTTCAAGAAAGCTCAAGCTATGGCCGACGAATTTGCTAAACTAGAAGGTCGTCGTCCTCGTATTATGGTTGCTAAGATGGGTCAAGATGGTCACGACCGTGGTGCTAAAGTTGTTGCCACAGGTTATGCCGACCTTGGTTTCGACGTGGATATGGGACCATTGTTCCAAACTCCTGCCGAAGCTGCTAAACAAGCTGTAGAAAACGACGTTCACGTATTGGGCGTTTCTTCTTTGGCTGCCGGTCATAAAACTTTGGTTCCTCAAGTTATAGAAGAACTTAAGAAGCTTGGTCGCGAAGATATTATGGTTGTAGTAGGTGGTGTTATTCCTCCACAAGACTATGACTTCTTGTTCAAGTCTGGTGCTGCTGCTGTATTTGGTCCTGGTACTGTTATCAGCGATGCTGCTACTAAGATGTTAGAATTATTAATTGCTGCTAGACAATAATAATATTCTATTCATTAATTATATTAGGGTATCCGAGAAATATCGGGTACCCTTTTTTCTGATATATAGTTTGGAAAATACTATATGGTGTATTCCATATATGTGTATTGAAATATTTTTAGTACCTTTGTAACTCTTTTGTAGCAAGCATATGTTTTTTGATAGCTTGTATAAAGGTCAGATAAAAAGTAGTTTAACTGTTTAATGAAATATAATGATTATGAATACAAAAATATCTATTCCATGGGAAGATCGTCCAGAAGGATGCAATGAACCTATGTGGCGATATTCTAAAAACCCTATTATCGGGCGTTATGATATACCGGTGTCTAATAGCATATTCAATAGTGCTGTGGTGCCTTTTGGTGACGGCTTTGCCGGTGTGTTTCGTTGCGACAACCGTGCTGTGCAGATGAATATATTTGTAGGTTTCAGTAAAGATGCCTTGCATTGGGATATAAATCACGAGCCTATAGTTTTCGAGCCGGGCAATACCGATATGATAGACTCGGATTATAAGTACGACCCACGTGTAACATGGATAGAGGACCGTTATTGGATTACGTGGTGCAACGGCTATCATGGCCCAACGATAGGCATGGCTTATACCTTCGACTTTAAACGTTTTTATCAGTGCGAGAACGCTTTCTTGCCATTCAACAGAAACGGAGTTCTTTTTCCCGAAAGGATAAATGGCAAGTATGCAATGCTTAGCCGTCCGAGTGATAATGGTCATACT
The DNA here is from genome assembly GCA_017646685.1 of Bacteroidales bacterium. Lineage (GTDB taxonomy): Bacteria > Bacteroidota > Bacteroidia > Bacteroidales > P3 > HGM05376. The sequence goes on from JAGCLZ010000010.1 coordinate 38,801, forward strand.
CCGTTTGGAGACATTTATATAAGCTATAGTCCGGATATGAAGTATTGGGGCGAGCATCGTTGTGTGATGAAGGTGGCACCGTTTGAAGACAGCGCTTGGCAGTGTACCAAGATTGGTGCCGGATCGGTGCCTATACGTACTTCGGAGGGATGGCTTATGTTCTATCATGGTGTGATAACCACTTGCAATGGCTTCCGCTATTCGATGGGTGCGGCATTGTTGGATTTGGACAATCCTGCCAAAGTACTTTACCGTTCGAAAGATTATTTGCTTGCACCTGCTGCACCTTACGAACTTGCAGGCGACGTTCCTAATGTGGTTTTCCCTTGTGCTGCTTTGTGTGATGGAGAGAAAGTGGCTGTGTATTACGGAGCTGCCGACACTGTGGTGGCTGTAGCTTTTGGATATGTAGATGAGATTATAAACTATCTGAAGCATCATTCGTTGTAGTGCCTCTAAGGTAGGCTTTTACTTTTTCTACTTTTATTTGTTATGAAAGCAAAAACAACAATGCGCTTACTGTTATCAAAACTTTTTGGCAGTCCTTCGTATATGATTGGGGCTCTCTGTGTGTTGGCGATACTTCTGCTGGGTATTACCACACCCGAATATCTGAAATACTGGTACATACTGTTGGCTATGGTGCTGATGAACGTCTTTTTGTATCGTCACATAGTATCAGAATATTCTTCGAGGGCGTTCAGAATGCTGTATATCGTTATGTTTGTGGCTGTATTTGCAGTAGAGTTTTCGGCGTTGGTGGTGCCGTATTTTAGTTGGAATCCCTTTTTCCGAAGTGTGTCCACAAGTTTGGTGCTTACCTACGTATTGTTTATGCAGATGGTGGTAGCCGTGTTGGGTTTGGGCTGCGTGCATAAGTGGTATTGCCAAGGTAGGAGAAAAAAACTTTCCGTTGTAGTACAAAAACGTTACCTTGCAGTTGCCTTTTCGGGTTTGGTTGTTTTGTGGTTGTGCTATTTTGTGGGAATGTTTTATGGCAAAAACCAAGTGGTTGTACGCCAAGTGTCGTTGCCAATAGCTTCGTTGCCCAAAGGTTTCGATGGCTACCGTGTGGTGCAAATTTCGGACCTCCACCTTGGTTCGATGTACAACGCTACTACCATTCAGGCGGTGGTGGATAGTGTAAATGCTTTGAATCCCGACGTTGTTGCCGTTACGGGCGATGTGGTTACCCTTGGCTCGTCAGAGCTGAAACCTTACATTGGCATATTGCGGCAGTTGAAGGCTCGCGATGGGGTCTTTGCCGTATTGGGCAACCACGACTACTGTCGTTACCCTTTCTTTCCCACTCCGGCCTGCAAAACAATGGACAGCCTCTCGCTTATCGGCATGCTTACTGATAGCCTTGGGTGGCAACTGCTTAATGATGAATGCCGCTTTGTGGTTCGTGGTGCCGACTCAGTTGGCATAGCCGGAACCCAGTATATAGGGCTGCCATCGCTGAGCAAGATTAAACTTTTTGGCGACAATCCTTATTCCTATGGCAACCTTCCGAAAGCTTTGCACTCGGTGGGCAAACATGCCGTGGTGCTCCTTACCCACAACCCGGTGGTGTGGAGCCGCGAGGTGATACAGAAATATC
>JAGCLZ010000116.1 GCA_017646685.1 Bacteroidales bacterium
CTTAACTATTTCAGCTACTTTTTGCAACTCTTCTTTCGAGTAAAGATAACCTGTAGGGTTGTTAGGGTTACAAATCATTATAGCTCTAGTTTTAGGAGTAATGGCTTTTTCAAACTCTTCGATAGGAGGCAAAGCAAAACCGTCTTTTATGCTAGAAGGGATAGTTTTGATAACAGCGTTGCAAATGTTGGCAAAAGTGTTGTAGTTTGTGTAGTATGGTTCTGGGATAAGGATTTCTTCGCCAGGGTTCAAACATACTGTGAAAGCAAATTGCAAAGCTTCCGAACCACCACAAGTGATGATTATTTCGTCGGCAGTTACGTTGATATTGTTTTTAGCATAGTAACCGGCCAATTTTTGGCGATACGACATTATACCGGCAGAGTGGCTATATTCCAATACGTTTACCGGTGTTTTGCTCAATGTTTCCAAAGCTCCTTTTGGAGTTTCGATATCGGGTTGACCGATGTTTAAGTGATATATTTTCACTCCTTTGGCCTTAGCAGCGTCTGCATAAGGTACAAGTTTGCGAATGGCCGATGCTGGCAATTCTGCTCCTTTTTTTGATATTTGTGGCATTATACTATATGTTTTTTGATGTGTTATTAAAAAAATTATCTCCGTAATGTGTACACGGAGATAATTGTATTACTTACATTAATCTGTTTTTATACTATTTGTTTGTAGGAGTGCTTTCGGGTTTTAGCACTGTGCCTTTTATTCTTAGTATTACTCTTGGGTCGTTCACTGCGTTGGAAGGTACTGTAATACTTTTGTTGAAACCACCTATATTGTTGGTGTTGTATCTAACTTTGATAGTACCTGTTTGTCCCGGCATTACGGGTTCTTTTGTCCAGCTAGGAGTGGTGCAGCCACAAGATGCTTTTACCGATCCAAGGATAAGAGGTTCGTTGCCTACGTTTTTGAATTCAAAAACACAATTTCCATCGGCGCCTTTTTGTATTTTACCATAATCGTATTCTTTTTTTACAAACTCGATTTTTGCACCCGATGTAGGTTCTTCTTTTTTTTCTTGTGCACATACTGTGCCAATCATAAAGATAGCCATTAGGCCCATTAAAAATACTTTTTTCATGACTAAATATTTTTATTGTTATTTTATCTATTGTTTTTTCTGTTCTATATCAAATTTAGTTGCAAAAGTACTAATTTTATTTCTATTACAGATAGTTTTTTTTCTTTTTATTTGTATCTACAATATCTTGTCGTGATTTGAAGCTAATAATCAAGATATTAACAGTATATATTGCATGAATATTTTTTTTCTTGTTTTGGTATTCAAGCACTATATAGAATGTTTTTTATGCCTATTTCCTTGACCTTTTTATTTATTTATCTACAAAAAATTCTCCACAAGCATGTCGTATAGTTTATCGGTGCTTATACCCATAGCCCTAGCTTGTTTTGGCACTATACTTTCGGCCGATTGTCCCGGGATGGTGTTTACCTCCAAAAAGAATAGTTTTTTCTCGGCTTCGTTGTATATAAAGTCAAATCGTACCAAGCCGGTGCAGTTGAGTAAATCATAAAGTTTTCCGGCTGTTTGTTGTATTTCATTTGCTATAGTGTCGTCGACTTCGGCCGGTGTTACTTCGTTAGAGCAACCTTCGTATTTGGCTTCGTAGTCAAAGTATTCACGACCTATTGGTATTATTTCTGTTATGGGGAAAATAATTCTGTCGGTTTTTGTTTGGAACACACCACAGCCAAACTCACGTCCTGTTATTCCTTCTTCCACCAAGGCTTCGCAGTCTTCGTTGAAAGCTTTACGGAAAGCATCTATAAGTTGACTACTTTCTTTTACCTTTGTCATTCCCACACTGGAACCACCCGATGCCGGTTTTACAAATAAGGGCATTTTCATATCGGCAACTACATCGGCCGAATATTCAAGAGGGTTGTTGCGGTATACTACCTTCGATTTTGCTACATTTACCAATCCCGAGTTGCGTACTACGGCATTGCAGTATCCTTTGTTGAAAGTAAGTGCCGAAGTATAGAATCCGCAAGTGTTATAGCGTAGGCCTATCATGTCAAAGTAACCTTGTAAGCGACCATTTTCGCCTGGATCGCCATGAACGATGATGAACGCCAAATCGAAAGTTATCTTATTTCCATTCAAAGTGATGGAAAAATCATTCTTATCTACCGATACCTGTTCATTCTTGTCCGAAAGATAATACCAATCTTTTTTGTCTATAACTATTCGGTAAACATTGTATTTATCTTTATTCAATGCTTTATATACCTCTGTTCCACTATTGATAGAAATGTTGTGCTCTCCCGAAAAGCCGCCCATTACCACGGCTATATTTTTTTTAGTTGGTTCGTTGCCTTTCATGTTTTAATTGTTTCGTTTTTTATTTATATCACGCATAAACGCAAATATTTCATTTTTATTGAATGTATATGAAACAAAACATTATTTTTGTTGTTTTAAGAGCAATAAACCTAAATACTAATTTACGATGAAAAAAAGAGTTTTAAGCGTTGCTATTGTTGCAACATCTTTGTTTGCAATATCATGTAATCATCACACCAAAGACCTTCCGGTTGATAATGCCTGTGATCCTACTATGGTGGAAAATATCCAATATGTGATTGTTGCCGAGCAACAGTCGAGTGCAAATAATAAAGCATACGCACAAAAAGCCACAGAGGAGAATCATAAGAATGTGGCCAAATTGTTTTCGGCCAAGTCTAAAGCCGACTCGATAAGGGCTGAGAAACACAAAGCTGTATTGGCATCGATGACTGATACTACAAAGTTGCCACCACGTCCTGCTGTCAAAAAAGTGCAACCCAAGACTACTTCGGAAAACCTAAAACAAAGTATCAATGATGATGAATATCAGGTTACAATTGTCTATCCAAATTATATTGAGCAAGCAGTAATGGCCGGAGATTCGCTAACGGTAACTACGTTGCAATGGGCTGCGGATGGCCGTAAGAATGATCAAAAATATGGTTTGGCTGTACTAGAATCTGTGACAAAGAATGGCAACGACACGAGTGTGTCAGATACGTGGTATGTATGTCCTATTTGTGGAACTATATCAGATTCTATAAGCAAAGCAGGTACAACGAACTGCAACGAATGTGGTATGGTTGAAGAAGATTTTATAGTAGTGAATAATTAAATTTGACAAGAGCTTTTCTAAATATTTTCTTCTACTAATCTGCAAGGATATTTCCTATATCAAGGGAGATATCCTTTTTTTATTAGTCTAAAAGAAATTTTATTGTTACCTTTGCAACGCAGAGGTATATGTGTTGTAATAGATATAATATTTCTGTTTTTTAGATTTCTAACTTATTAAATATTGTTGTTCGATTTATGGATACAAGTACTAATTTGCCTATGCTGAACTTTCCATCTTTTTCGTTTCGTATGAAAAAAGTGGGTGAGAAGCATGAAATTTTTGATATTGTACGTAAGAAATATGTATCACTTACTCCCGAAGAATGGGTGAGGCAACATCTTATACATTATTTTCATCATTGTAAGGGTTATCCTCTAGAACTTATGCAAGTAGAAGGGAGTATTTCGGTAAATGGCCTTCCACGTCGTTTTGACTTGGTTATATTTGACCGTAGTTTGTCTCCTTTTCTTTTGGCGGAATGTAAGCAGCCGTTGGTGTCTATAACTCAAAAAACTTTCGATCAGGCTTGCATATATAATCTTACATTGAATGTTCCATATCTTTTGATTACAAATGGGCTTAAACATTATTGTTTCTCGCTTGTGGAAGCCGAGCAACGGTTCGAATATCATGCCGAGATTCCGGATATTCCTAAGTAAGGAAATAAATGAATAAAAAAAACCTCCAACGGGGAATGTTGGAGGCTAAAAAAGTTGTATAATCATTTTTGAGGAAATTGTGGGAGCAATAGGATTCGA
>JAGCLZ010000117.1 GCA_017646685.1 Bacteroidales bacterium
ACCCGCAACTTTTATGGGTATATGTTTTTTGTTTTGTCTCTCTGTATACTATATATAAGTAAATATATTTATATGTTATATATAATATAATAAAAAATAAAAAAAAAGAACCCACCCATAGGGTTGCACATACACACACTGAAAAAACGGATACACAACGAAAGTTGCGGGTTGCGTTTTTGGTGAAAATCGGCCTTACAGTATGCTGTGGCTAGGATTTTGTGCGCAACCCGCAACTTGCAACTCTGCAACTTTGGTTGTGTTTTAGTTTCTGCTCTATATGACAAAGAAAAAGATTACTTTACTGAATTTAGTTCAATTTACTCAATTGGAATTTGTATGATAGACAACCATCGTTCAGGGTCATCTTGATTCCATATACCGTCTATGTAGCATGTACGAGGAGAACCGGCAATCTTATATCCTTTTTCCTCCATGTAAGCAAAGGCCTCGGTGAACGATTCATAGAAACGTTCGTAAGGACCCATGTGTTTCATACATAGCACCTTGGGTATAGCTTCAAGACGTTTGAACTGTACCATGGCACTGTCTTCGCCCATTTCTTCCACCTGCTCGCAATACTCAATGTCAATGTTTGAAGGGCGATACTCCTTGTTATGCTCGATAGTAAAGCAATAGCCAGGAGGTGGGCACTTGCAACCGAGGCGTTGCATCTCGGGACCGATTTTCTCTACACACAAGGGACCGAGGGCGGTGTAATCTGTAATTACTTCGCGGTGGCTTGCCACGATAATCTCGGGCAGAGATTGAATACTGAATTTTTCCATTTTCTTAATTTGCTTGTGGGAGTCCATCCATTTGAGCAGTTGGCGACGACGATCCATCAGCAGTTGTAATTGCTGCTCAGTCTCCACAATCTTTTGAGTCAGTAGGTCAATGCTTGGCATTTGTGTACCATCTTTCAGCAGTTCCTTGATCTCTTCGAGTGTGAATCCCTGTCGTTGCAGTCCGCGGATGGTGTTGAGCCGCTGCATCTGCGTAATGTTGTAGTAACGGTAACCAGTCCACTCATCCACTTCGCTAGGGTGTAGTAATCCTTTCTGTTCGTAGTGGCGCAAGGTCTTCACCGTAACTTGCATCATCTTTGAGAACTCTCCGATTTTCAACTTTGTTAATTTACTCATAATCGCACGATTGATTTGCTAGCGAGTGCAAAGTTAATACCTGCCCTAGGGGATGAGTCAAGAGAAAAATGAAATATTTTTTGCGGCTAGATATTGTTGGATAAATTTAATCCCGAAAACGCAACCCGCAACCCGCAACTTTCATTGAAAATCACTTTTCATTTTCATAGGCCAAAAGAAAAAGGCTACCCCACCATCGGGATAGCCTTTTCCAATATTATCAAGTGTTGAATAATTATTCTTCTAATAGGGTTTGGTTTTCAGATAAAGTGTTTCTGCTGCGTTACGCATCGCTTGGATAGGCGAAGTGAGATTGGTGCGGAAGGTTGCCATTAGATAAACAATCAGTTCATCGGCTTTTTTGTCCGTTTCGGCAATCTGGGCAGTCTCCACACTGGCACGGCTTTGTGCCACAATTTCCGTCATTTTGTTCACGTTGGCTGTGATGTTGTCGATAAGAGCTTCGCTTGCTCCAATTTTTTCAATGCCTACCGCTACGGCTTGGTTCAGCGTGCGGTTCATAAAGTTAGTGTACTCGGCATTGTTGAATTTCCCCAGTCTGATGGGGTTGATTTTCAAATAGCTTCCCATAATCTTCACATTTTAGGGGTTAATAAATAGTTTGTCAGTTCTCGTTCAGACTTTCGTCCAGTGCGAAAATACGATATTTTTTTGAGAAATGACCTTCTTTCTGTGTGAAAATGATATTTCAACTTGGAATTTGGCTTTCATTGTGTCTGAAAGTGGAATTTCATTTTGAAATTCATGTTTGGGGGTGTCGGGAAATGGTTTTTCAAATTGAAATTTGAGGTTGGGAGTGGATGAAGGTTGTTTTTCGGTTTGAAGTTGTGGCTTTGGGGTAGTGGAAGGTGTTGTGTGAAAATGAAACCGTGCTTCTTGGTTCCCGTTGAATGAGTTGGGAAAGAAGCACGATTTGTTTAATAATAATTCATCGTTTCGATATGTTATTACCATATAATTTTGTCTTCATTAAATCTTTTTGTTGATTTTATTAAATCAATTTTAGGGTAGTCTTTTATTTTATCTTTGTTAAATTGTACTGTATAAAAAGAAACCTCTTCCAACTCTATATAGTGATTTTCAATTACATTTGGTGAAAAGGCATAGTTGAAACCTTTATATTTATATGGAACACTTGGATAAATAATACAATCTATGTTGGGATGATTTAGTATGTTTTTGGCATGCCAACCACTAATAAAGTAGTCTTTTTCACATTTTATGCTATTTTTAGCGTATTGATTTGCTATAAATTTCATTTTCAGGAACCACTTTCTATATTCTTTTCGAGGCATCTCTTTTTGTCTTTTACGACTTGTAGCACGATAGAACTTCATTAAATCAGTTCCAACTGATTGCGTTTGTTTAGAATGGCAAATTATTTGAGCGGAGATATTCTTTTTTATCTTCCATTTAGACACTGTAAGGCTGAAAAATCTTGTGTCTGTTGTTTTTAAGCTATCTTGGCATACTTCAATAATTGAGATGTCAGGTGAACAGGTATAGTAACCTATCCCTTGATTTGGTAAATTAGCTCGATGTATGTATTGTGGATTAGGATTATAGGCTATTCTTTGAATACTATCGAACGGTGAATCTTTCTTATTGATAATAGCTCGGTAAACATAGTTATTGTCGGTTGGATGTATATCATGTATATCATAATATATGCTCTTTAAACATGATAGTTTTTTAAGATGAGTTTTTGTGTATTTGCAAAAACTCATCTTATTCATTTTATTAAATCTTTTGGCCAGAAATCTGTTGCTTTTCTTCATGATAGCAATGGTTGGAATTATCGAATGATTGTTAATGTCGAATTGTTGTAGTCTATTTGGATTTTGCCCAATCGACTCAAAACACTTTGGCCTAACAACAATGGTGCATTATCGGAATGTACAACGGATGCTTCCACATTGCGTAAAACTAATCCTCCAACTTCAATCTTTCTTATTATGATTCTAGTACCTTCAAGAATATCTCCACTTGCTGTTTGGTATTGTTGGCTACCTATAATGTCATTCTTTGATAAGTATCCATTTTTAAGCATGAATATAGCTTCACTTTTAGATATGGAAACTGAACTTGCGCCTGTATCAAAAATGAATTTAAGGGAAAGTCCGTTAACTTTACATGGAACGGTGTAGATTCCACTAAGTTCTTTCTTTAATTTTATGACGGTTTTATTTGAACTACCGCTGCTTGTAGAGTTGTTTGTTTGTCCTTTTCCTATACTTCCTGTAAAGCCCGTGCTTTTTATTAAGTTCTTAAAGTTATTAAACTCATTGTATAATTGTTTACAAACGATGGGAGTTGTCTCGAATTCCCAACTTGATAAGAGATTCTTTTTCCCTAAAGCAGTCCTTTCAATTCCGGATTCAGACTTGAAATATAATGGCGTTCCATAATCGCTATCAAAACCTTTACTAAAATTAGTATCAAGTATAGAGAATTTGACAATTCGTTTACCTGGTTTTTCACCAGGGACATCAGTCCATCCTGGTGCATACGCATAAGTATATGATATAGTAAAATATGGATAAATAAAAGAACAGGTTATGTTCTTGGAAACAGAATTAAATTTAGTTTCAGGGGTCTTAATTTCATATTCTTTTAAAATAGATGAAATCTTATTAAAGCTAGCTTTTAATTCTGGTGATTGAGCACAAATAGGTTGGCATATAAAAAATATTCCCAATAACCATAAAATCTTTTTTTGCATATCCTTTATGTTTTTATCCTTTAGTTCCCAAAAGATTTATTATTAAATAAAGCGTGGAACTACAATGTCATACCTTGTGTATAGGCCCTGAGAAAACCTTTGAGAACAATATAACAATAGTAGCCCACGCTATAGCGTGAGAACCACTATGTCATCTCTTGTTCTCGTTAAAAAGTTTCTCAGGCTTTATACACGCAAGATGAAGACATAACGCTTCTTCTTTTATTTCAAATGTCTTTGGATAGAGTTTTCGCTATCCAAATGCAAAAGTACAAAATATCTTTTATTATAAGGTATATTTGATGTTATATTTACAAACAAAAGAATGGCGACCCTCACTCGAGAGCCGCCATACATTATTATCGTCAGAAAAATCAGTCTTCCAACATAATTTCCATAATCTGACAAGCAGCCTTCGCAACTGAAGTACCAGGACCGAAGATAGCTACTACACCAGCTTGGTACAAGTAATCGTAGTCTTGCATTGGGATTACACCACCGGCAAATACGAGGATGTCTTCACGGCCGAGCTTCTTCAATTCTTCCATCAACTGAGGAATCAAAGTCTTGTGACCAGCAGCGAGTGAAGATACACCTACTGCGTGAACGTCGTTTTCTACGGCGTCGCGAGCAGCTTCTTCCGGAGTCTGGAACAATGGTCCCATATCCACGTCGAAACCACAGTCGGCATAACCTGTAGCTACAACCTTTGCACCACGGTCGTGTCCGTCCTGACCCATCTTGGCAATCATGATACGTGGACGACGGCCTTCCTTCTTCGCAAATTCTTCGGTGAGTTCGCAAGCACGTGCGAAATCTGCATCCTTCTTACTTTCTGATGAATACACGCCTGAAATAGTTCTGATTACTGCTTTATAACGACCTACAATCTTTTCGCAAGCGTCGGAAATTTCGCCGAGGGTAGCACGAACGTGTGCAGCTTCTACGGCCAATTCCAACAAGTTGCCTTCGCCAGTTTCCACACAACGAGTGATGGCTTCGAGAGCCTTCTGTACTTCTTCTTCGTTGCGGCCTTCCTTCAAACGCTTCAAGTTTTCTACCTGTTCCAAACGAACGGCTGTATTGTCCACTTCGAGGATATCGATTGGGTCTTCCTTTTCGAGGCGATACTTGTTAGTACCCACGATAGTCTGAGCACCCGAGTCGATACGAGCCTGAGTACGGGCAGCAGCTTCTTCGATACGCATCTTAGGCACACCTGTTTCGATAGCCTTCGCCATACCGCCGAGGCTTTCGATTTCCTGGATGTGTTCCCAAGCACGATGAGCCAATTCGTTGGTCAACGCTTCTACGTAGTAAGAACCGCCCCATGGGTCCACGTTCTTGCAGACGTTAGTTTCTTCCTGGATATAGATCTGAGTGTTACGAGCGATACGAGCCGAGAAGTCGGTAGGCAATGCAATCGCTTCGTCCAATGCGTTGGTGTGGAGCGACTGAGTGTGACCGAGGGCAGCTGCCATGGCTTCGATACAAGTACGGCCTACGTTGTTGAACGGATCCTGTTCAGTGAGTGACCAACCTGATGTCTGGCAGTGTGTACGGAGAGCCAATGACTTCGAGTTCTTCGGGTTGAACTGCTTCACGAGCTTCGCCCACAACATACGTGCAGCACGCATCTTGGCGATTTCCATGAAGTGGTTCATACCGATAGCCCAGAAGAACGACAAGCGAGGAGCGAATGCGTCGATGTCGATACCTGCTGCTACACCGGCACGGAGGTATTCGAGACCGTCGGCAAGGGTGTAAGCCAATTCGATGTCGGCAGTTGCACCGGCTTCCTGCATGTGGTAACCTGAGATAGAGATACTGTTGAACTTAGGCATCTTCTGTGAAGTGTATTCGAAGATGTCAGAGATGATCTTCATAGAGAATGCAGGTGGGTAGA
>JAGCLZ010000118.1 GCA_017646685.1 Bacteroidales bacterium
GGCGGTGCTTTTGCTGCCTTTGGTATTTGGTATCAATGGAATATGGGCTGCTGTGGTCTGTGCCGAAGTGGCGGCGCTTGTCCTTTCGGCTTTCTTCTTGATTACGAAACGTAAACGTTATGGATATTAAATTCTTACACTCTCTTGACGGTGGCTATCAGGTAGCTTATAAATATAATTACGATGGCTATGGGGTCGAACCATGTCAGGGTGTCGAAACCTATGTTGTAGGCTACTATCATACTTGCAAATGGTTGGGCAAAGCTGCATATATCGATGGCTTTGGTGCTTATGCGTCGTTGGGCTTGGGAGTGTAATATTATGCTTGCTGCTCCGGTTATTATGCATACATATATTATTTCCATTGCCGGCTCTATGCCTATGATGTGTAGCGTAGGGGTATCGCCCGAAGCAAGACAATATATCACTTCAGGCACTAGGGCAAAGGTGTATATCCATTTATATATTGTGGCGGCGTTGTAATGTTTGGGCAGCCGGGTTGTGGTGGCGGTGCATAGTCCGCCTATCAACATCGAGACCATGGCAATTCCGTTGCCCGATATATGGCTGAGGTTGTGCTTTTCTTCGCCAAAGAAGAATATGGTTATTATCATGCCCAAGGCGGTAAACACTGTGCTACGGCGTAGGTAACGTGCACGGGCTATCTGTCGGGTGATGGTGCCAAGTATCACCACCCACAGCGCCGAACACGAGTTGATGATACTCACCTCGATAGGGAAGGAGAGATGCAAGCCATAGTTGAACAAAAACATTTGTGGTGCTATGCCTAATGAGCCTATCAGTAGCATTAATCCCAAGTGGCGGAGCTTTACATGTTGCCTGCCCGATGGCAACGCCCAAAATACGAGGGCGGTGCCGGCAATACGCAGTATGGTAAGGCTTAGGGGCGAGGCACTACCATCTGTAAGCAATGCTTTGGCTATAGGTGTCCCAAGGCCACTGACCACAGCTCCGGCTGTGGCAAGAAGGCATCCGATGGCTATATATTTGCTATACTGCATTGTTTATAGCGGTTGGTTAATAGATAATAGTTGGCAGTCTCGTTTACAAAACTGCCAACTATCGGCCGCCAACTATATTTTAACTTTTAGAAGTTGAAACGAGCCACTGTTTGTATACGGTTGGCGGTGTTGGAAGCATCGTCCATGTTTTGGCGTTTACCCCAAAGGTATTCTATACCAAACATCATGTTCGACTTTACACGGCAAAACATGTTCACTGCCAAGTATTGGCTGCCTTTGTAGTAGTCCGGTTCATAGAAGCCGTCTTTCGAAAGCACTCGAACTTGGCTGTAGGTAGCCGAGGCAAACACGCGTTCTGTTATGTTGATTTGCATACCTACATATCCACCCCACGCTTCGGGTGTAGCAAGTTCGTTGAGTGCTTCTTGTTTGGGGAACATATCAAGGTTTTGTCCGCTACCATCTTGGAAGTACGATGTTATACCGTTGCCGTAGGTTCCTTGGTAGTAGAAGGTGACTATGTTGCCAAGCCCAATGTTGCCACTAAGTTGCAAGCCATAGCCCATCTGTGTTTTGTTTTTGGCATCCATACCCTCGAGAGCGTATTGGCGGTAGGTCATGTTGCGCAATAGTCCCGATAGTCGTATGCGGCTACCATAGTCGCCCCACATTACTTGTACGTATGCCGGTATGTCGGGAATACGTTGGTTTACGGCATGGGTGTAGTTGTTGTAGGTAGGGTTGGGGTTGGGCATTTCGGCCGATATACCTATGCCTATGTTGTCCCAATTCTTTTTGTATGCTAGCATGTATGTTCTTACAAACGTCATACCGTTGGGGCCTTCTTGGTCTATGGTAGGAGGTGCGGCATTCACGTCGGTAAACAAGCTGGTGCTGTAACCTGCCGTAAGGCCACGATACATCACGTAGGCATATTGCAGTTTAGGGCTGTTGCCCGCACCGGTAAAGTTGGCGTTGACGTAGGCCGAAAAGCGGTCATCACTACCCGGCATACCCACAAAGTGCATAAACATATTGGTAGTGGCCACACTATACTGTAGCTTGGCACCATTGCCCGGTACGCCCGGTACGCTGATGTTGGCAGGCGTGAAATAAACAGGGCTGTTGAGGGCTCCCTCAAAGTCCATACCCATAGTGGCTTTTACATAACCACCTATACCCAAATAGTATTGCTTTTGCTTGCCCACAATGCTGAAGCGTGGCATATCGGGGCTATTGAAGTGCTGTGGCGACGATTCGAGGAAGATGACCGACATGCTGCTATCGCCGCTGCCATTGCTGATTACGGCCATGATGTCTTCCTCGTCGGTAGGCATCTTGTTGATAATGGTTACCGATTGTGCCTGGCTGTGTTCTACGGTTGCCGACATAAGCAGCATTGCCGCTATCCCTCCCAAAACTTTGCTGTTGCACCAAGTAATTTTTTTCTTTTTCATAAAACTGTCTTTTTAATTTTACATTACAATTGTTTAACTTTCGATGTAGGAAAACTCTTTTTCCGCCCGAAAGTGATAATGTAACAAGCAACCGAAACAGAAGTTTTGCCCAATGCTGAAAAAGCAATATTGCAGTGCTGCCGCGGCATTGCACCTATTGTGCAATAATTTTTTTCAAATAAAAACGGCAGAAGTATTGGTCAATTAAAAAAAAACTAGTAACTTTGCAGCGTTTTTCAAACAAACAATTAATCAATAAATAAACTGATTCAATCATGAAAAAATTAAAATTTCAAGCCATATTTATGGCATTGGCAGTTGGAGGAATAATAGTACTTGGCAGCTGCAAGAAGGAGAAAACCGATGTGCTTTCGGGTACAACATGGAGTCGGCTCAAAGTGGATAACATGCTATACCCTACACAGTCGACTATCGATCTGGTGTTTGACAACGACGGAAATATGTCGATAGGAAATCTCTTTACAAATATTCCTTACACAGTCGATAACAATGTGATGAGCCTATCGTTACCATCAGGCTACACACGTCAGCATCGTTTTATATTGGACGATGACGAGCAGATGCTGAAGATATTGGACGATTTCCATTATTATAGCCTTACAGAGGATATTTGGGATACGGTATATTTCAAAAAAGTGAACTAACACAAAGCGGCGTTATTGCCTGCAAAGCGTTACACATCTCGATGGAGAGTGTAACGCTTTTTTATTGTCAAAAAAATACCTTTGGAGAAGTGGTTTGAGAACGTTCGAGTCTTCTCCAGAGAACGTTCGAGTCTTCTCCAGAGAACATTCGAGTCTTCTCCGGAGAACCTTAGAGGGTTTGTAAATAAGCATCAAAACATCGTTATTTCGACTATTTGCCATCGAAAGAAAATTCTTTGGGGTACAAACGGGGAATATTGGGAGGGCAATAGCCCGAAAAACTATTTGTGAAAACCATTAAAAAGTGCAAAAACATTAAACATAAATCATCTTCAACTTGTTTGAAAAGGAGTTTTTAACATTGAAGGATCTATTTTTATTTTCTTGTAAATAAATGTATTGACATGAAAATATGAAGAAAATAAGCCCTAAACTATGCATAAATGAAATATAATATGTATATTTGCAGGCGTAAAAAAACGTATTATTAATTAAAAAATAATAAGATATGAATAACGCTGTTTTTACATTCCCCAAACCATCGAACGAGCCTGTATTGGGCTATAAACCGGGCAGTGCCGAACGCAAAGCCATACGCATGGCTATGGATAAACTGCTTTCGGAAGTTACCGAAATACCTATCATTATAGGAGGCAAAGAGATACGCACCGGCAATATGGGCGATGTGGTGATGCCTACGGACCATAAACACCTGTTGGCACGCTACCACAAAGTGAGCGAAAAAGAAGTGCAAATGGCCATCGATGCCGCTATGGCCGCTCACAAGCAATGGGCCGAAACCCCTTGGATAGACCGCGCTTCGGTGATGATGAAGATTGCCGCTTTGCTGGCTGGAAAATATCGTTATGAAATGAATGCCGCCACTATGTTGGGACAGGCAAAAACCACTATGCAGGCCGAAATAGACTCGGCATGCGAGGCCATAGACTTCTTTAAGTTCAACGTACACTATGCCTCGCAGATATATGCCGACCAGCCTATATCCGACGCCGGCACACTGAACCGCGTGGAATATCGTCCGTTGGAGGGTTTTGTATTTGCAATTACTCCGTTCAACTTCACTTCGATAGCGTCGAACTTATGTATGAGTCCGGTGCTTATGGGTAATACTTGTATATGGAAACCATCTACCACATCGTTGCTTTCGAACTATGTGCTTATGAAGATATACAAGGAAGCCGGCTTGCCCGACGGCGTGGTCAACTTCCTTCCCGGCAGCGGAACCACCATAGGCAAGGTGGCCTTTGCAAGCCCTCACCTTGCAGGTGTACACTTCACCGGATCTACCAAAACATTCAATAGCTTCTGGAAAACCATAGGCGACAACATCGGCAACTACCGCACTTATCCCAAAATAGTAGGCGAAACAGGCGGTAAGGATTTTATATTTGCCCACAGTTCGTCGTGCCCCAAAGCAGTGGCCACAGCCATAGTGCGTGGTGCTTTCGAGTTTCAAGGTCAGAAATGTTCGGCAGCGTCGAGGGCATACATACCCGCCTCGATGTGGAACGAAGTGAAAGAACACATTGGCAATATGCTGCAAGAAATTAAGGTTGGCGACGTTCGCGATTTCTCCGCTTTCGTAAATGCCGTTATCGACGAGGCTTCGTTCGACAACTGTATGAACTACATCAACCATGCCAAAGAGAGCCCCGATGCCGAAATAGTATTTGGCGGAACGGGCGACAAGAGCGTGGGATACTTTGTGCAACCAACAGTTATTCTTGCCCATAAGCTCGACTACAAATCGATGAAGGAAGAGATATTCGGCCCGATAATAACTATATATGTTTATGCCGACGACAAGTATGAAGAAACCCTTCGCCTTTGCGACAGCACTTCGCCCTACGGACTTACGGGTGCCATCTTTGCCACCGACCGCAGTGCTCTACGACTCGCATCCGACATATTGCGTTATGCCGCAGGCAACGTTTATTACAACGACAAGCCCACCGGTGCTGTAGTAGGCCAGCAACCTTTTGGAGGTGGGCGTGCTTCGGGTACCAACGACAAGGCCGGAAGCTACCTAAACCTTATACGATGGGTAAGTCCACGAGCTATAAAGGAAACGTTTGCACCTGCCACAGACTATAAATATCCCTTTATATCCGATGCCGAATAAATGAGGATATAGACAATAATAGAGAAAAGCGTTGCAGCCCGCAAAGGGGCGCAACGCTTTTGTTGTATATAGTACTTGGACGCAATAGCGGAAGACGTATATAGGTATAAAAGATGTTAAATTTGATATTGCCCGTAATATTTGGCATTTCAAAATGGTATTATATATTACGAAAAGAATTCTTTGGCCGTGTGCCCATACCTGCCGGCTCCGATAGGAAAGGGTGGCTTTGTAGATATAAAGATAGATATTGAACTGTTCGAACAGACACGATAGATATAAATGACTGATGAAGAAAAATATGATGGCTTGATGAAAAGACATCTGAGGCTTATAAACCGAAGGTGCTATATCATTTCGTTGTACAGCAATGTTTCGTATGAGGATGCTGTGCAAGATGTGCTGTTGGAAATAGCACTGAGGCTTGATATGCTGGACGAAAACATGCCGCCGGACACCGAAAGGCTATGGATTATAAACATTGTAAGGCGTACACTGCGTAGAAACAAAGCACGGAAAGAGATACTGACCTATGTGGCCGATGATTGGGAAAACATCGTAGTGGCCGATACACAGAAGGACTATGCCGAAATCTTTGATGAGATAGCTCCTTATCTGGAGCCCGACGACAGAAAGATGGTCCAATACCTATTGGAAGGCTACAAGATAAGAGAGATAGCCGAGAAGATGGATATAGACCGAAATACATTGAGCCAACGAAAATACAGACTGAAAAACAAAATTAAAAATATATACGCAAAACTATATGAAACAAAATGATAATAACCTACGAAAACCAAACCCCTATATGCCCGCCGAAGGTGAGTTTGAGAAAAGGGAACGATGTAAGCAGATGATACAGCCATATCTGAGAGAGAGCCAAGAATGGTTGAGTATCTTTAATAGAAAGAAACGTATGGCAATGGCCTACGTGATAATGGGAGTAGTTATAGCACCGCTAGCCGTTATATGGCTAAACACCGGCGTTGCTCCGATGCATACCGAGGAAAATATTCTATATGCCGATGCCTCTGTGGCAATGCAAGGACAACAGATAGAGTTGAAAACATTTTGCAATATGGGATGCTCAAACCAAATGGTATTAACTGCCGTAACCAACACAATAGGAATAGCATAATAAAATAACAATAATAATAACAACGCAACGATGATGAAACAGAACAAACTGATAACATTAATAGTGCTGACAATAACGGTAATATGCAGCTCTTTGCCCCTGCAAGGACAAACCAAGCTCTATAACCAATACAAGCACCGCACCGATATGGTGGTAATGTGCGTAATGGACTTTCCTATTACAGACAGCATTACTGTTGATATAACCCTTTTCCAACCCCTAACACCCGACCACCTTTGGCCTATGGTGCAGGAGTTTAATGTAATTAATTTGGAAAAAGATACGGTGAATTATTATTATAGTAATGATAAATATGCACCTCTTCATTTTTATAATGTGGAGAAAGATAATATAAAAAGGTTTTATGGACCTATACGCAATCCCGATAACGATTATGTAAATATGTCGAAATTAGTATATAATTACAATACCGGAACAATAATGGTATTTCATAATATAGAAACAGAGGAAAGATGTGATATATTGGATAGATTTTTAATAAAGGCATTAAAACAGCCGGAATTATTGCCGAAAACAAATGAATATAAATAATTAAAATACAATAAATATTATAATGAGAAAAATAATTTTCAAAACAGTGCTACTATCGGTAGCAGTATCGGGCACAATGGCATCGTGCCAAAAAGAAGAATTTTCGAGCGAGATGGTACTACCATCTCATGAAATGAGCCAAAAGGTTTTGGCTCATCAAGAGTTTACTCTCCGTTATTGGATTGACGGTGTGGAACACTATGGTGAGTTTGCTTCGCAGCAGGAGATGAATAACTATATAAGTTATCTTATTAGTCTTACTCGTGAAGGTAAAACAGTAATTATCCAAGGTAGTGAAAATCCAAGTTATGCTCCGGCTGAGAATGACAAACTAACATTTACAACTAAAGATATTGATAAAATGGAGGCTTGGGCCATAGAGATGCAAGGAAAAGGTTATACTGTATCGGTAAGTCAAAATCCGGAAACCGGTCTTTATACCGGCACAGCTATCAAAGGCGGAAGCCGCACCACTATGGCAGCAAGCCTTTTGGAAAGAGAGTAGGTGATGAGAGGTAAACGAAGTCGCCAAAACTTGTTGGCAAGCATGCACCCTCCTTAGCGTGAAGGGGACAAAATACAAGAAATAGTAAGTATAAAAAAACAAGACTAAAAAAACTAAAAAGAAAAAGATTATATTGGTGCCGGTGCAAATACGGAGCAATTATAAGAAAAAAAAGATGCAAGTGCCAAGGAATGGTAACCCAAAAAGAATTGCCAACAGTTTCCAAACCTTGTACACATAAGCACCTTTGGTCTGCCTATTGCATAGACAGTAAGCATGTAATTTGTATGAATTCCATGTTGCGTTTGCTAACGCAGAAACCAAACTTATATTGCTCAAATAAATTAAAATAAATAAATAATAAAAATACAAATTGATTATGCAAAAAACTAAAGTAATTTTAGCGTCAGTGGCTACAGTATTGGTAGCCGGAACAGTATTGTTCACATCATGCGAAAAAGAAGGTTCAAATGAAACAGTTTTGTTAGAGCAAAGCAAGGCGACCGGAGACGGTTATCCATGTGGTCAAAGACCTAACATACCGGGTCCATATAATCCGGGATTGACGGTAATGTGTTCGGATAATCTACCTGATTATTGTGACTATACTCAACCAGGTAATTGTTTGCAAGAAATTCGAATTTCGTTAAATTCAGATCAATTGGATATGGTAGTTAGTGGAGGGCCGAAAGCTGTTGGAGAATTTTTCTCCGGAGAAGAATGGAGAAATTTCTGGCCGGATCTTGATGCAGATACTGTTGCTACATTGGCTAGCGGAGATTATTATTTGCACAAGCGATTGCGTTTAGACAATGAATGTTTCTATGTTGCAACCAAATCTAGTACGTTAGAAGCAGGAATTGAAATATATTTGGTAATGCCTGTTATCTATGAATAATTGATGGAACTTTGAAAGTGCGTAGGAATTAATAGTACTACGTACTTTCTTTAATAATTATATATTACAATGAAGAAATATAGATTTTATTTAGTTGGATTAGTTGTGCTTGTTCTATCTTCGTGCAACAAAGACAAGTTGTATTATCCTGCCGATTTTTATCAGGGAACTATTCAAACATGTATTAATAGAAATAATACTTATCTAAAGGATTATAGAACATTTCCTCACATTGACAAGAATTCGATTTTCTTTTATAACTCATTTCCAGCCGACCATCTTATCGAGTATAATTTTATAACGAACAAACTTGATACATTATTTTCGCCAAAAGGTTCGGAACAATCACCTAGCTATTATCCTTCCGATTTTTATATTGTAAGTAGAGATAGTATACTTATATCCACAATGTGGTATTATTACTGGAGTAATGAGTTTCCAAACCATGTTTATCTTCCATATTGGGATATAAATAATTATATCGATGATACTGTCAGCTACCTATGTTTGGGAAGTTTGGGAATGTATTCCGAAATGACAATAGTTGATGGGAAGTATCTGGTAGCACCCGTTCTAAAAACCGGTTTGAAAAGAGATACTACATGTTTATTCTGTTCAGATTGGCGAGCAGAGTACGACGGTCTCAAGGACTGGAACCGAAAACATTATGTGCGGTTTAATTGTGAAGATGATAGTACTGTTTCGGAGGTGGAATTAATATGTAGTGGCGAATGGCTTTCGTCTCACCCCAAGGATGTTTATTACAATACATCACATGGTATAGGCAATATATATTCACCTAAAAAAGAACAGTTTTATTTCTTTACCGAAAATACATTGGAGATAGCAGTGGCAGATAAGGAAGGAAATTATATAAAATCGGTAATACCCGAAAGTCGCTTTTTCCCAAAACGACCAATTTTTACTAAAGAAGACCAGCTTGATAATGCAAAATTGATGAACTACGGAAGAAGTATAACAACACTTTCTAAATTATATTACGATGAATATCGCAATGTATTTTTGCGAGCAATGTTTTTGCCCGGCAGAGATAGCGAAGATGGAATGGTGGCACTTCCCAAGGATTTTGTTATAATGGTATTGGACGAGGATTTGGATAAGATGTATGAAGTAGGTTTCGAACGCAAGAACTATACAGGATCTATTCATATAACCGAAAAAGGAGTTTATTTACTAAAAACAGATACTGATGAAAGCAACAGATATTACAAAGCCGACCGCTTTATTTTTGACTAAAATAGTAGTGGCAGTTGCGGTTTTATGTGCAATGGCACAATGTAACAATGCAAACCATACAGCCGAAGTTCAGAAGGAAAGCATTGTAGAAGACGAACCATTTGCACACGAAAACAAGGTATTGCAATGGTATTTCAATAAAATAGAGTTTAATCCTAAGGAGGATACACGCTATTTTATTTTGGTATCGGATCGCATATGTGTGGGTTGTGGCAGTGTGGTTATAGACGAAATGTCGAAAAAAGGCATGGATTCCACCGAGATGATTATAACATCCAAATTGGATAGAAAGTATCCATTCCTAAAAGAAAACCCAAAGATATTTGTGGATAACAATGATGTTATAAACACACTCAATTGGGACTATCCCGGCATTACTGATATAACATTTGCAGATGGAAAGATTGTTGATATAAAGGAGCATGTTCTCATTTCGGATGATAGTGAATAAACGAAAAACAATAAGAATTTACTCATAATACTAAACATCCAATCTCCCATGTCCTAAACTTGCTGTAGGGCAGGGAGTTTTTTTAGTTAGTAGTTTTGTGTTTTGGAGCAAAAGCCAAGCCAAACTACCAACCCAAAAAATATTACATGTAATGTTGTAATAATGTAATAATGTAATTTTGGGCGTATGTGATAGGGCGTATGCAAAAGGGCGAATACGATTCGCCCGTACGGATATATGGGCGTATAATTGTAGGGGCGTATCGCATACGCCCCTATGCAATGCATAAATATCCATGGCAAAATTCACGGTATACCGTCAAGTGTTTCACACCCGGGTATAAAACAAATTATGGTATACCATCGTGAAGACGAAACCCGGGTGTGCGAAAAAACCGTTGTTTTGTTATTTTCGGTTTAGGCATATTACCATCCATATACCTGCATTGGGAAACGTTGATAAATTCATATACTCAAATGCCAATACAAGGTTTGTCATCCTAAACCATGTGGTTTAGGCATCAAAAGTGCCATGGTTTCGGGGTGTAAGTATGGGAGTTTTGGGTCGTAACCATGGCACTTACGGGGCCTAAACCGCAGGGTTGCACTCCATGAGTGTGGCATATTTGATGGACGGCTATGGTATGAACCATAATTTTCTATGGTACAAACCTTCAAGCTCTATGGTATAGACCTTGTATCCCCAAAGTCTTTGGGGAGGTGTCCCAAAGACTTTGGGGAGATGTCCCAAAGTCTTTGGGAAGTCAAACATTGTGCCATACGGCTCCATACTTTGTACCATAGACGACCAAGGTTTGTACCATACAGCAACCATATAATGGGCAATAACGTGGCGTAGTTTGTTATTAACGGCAAGTGCTAATCCAAAATTATTGCCATATTTTTGGATTATAATCCGAAAATATTGCCTTTTTTTTGGATTACAATCCAAAATTATTGCCATATTTTTGGAATAGACCGAAAATTATTTGTATCTTTGCACTATTATTTAAAACGTTTTTTTTATGAAATTGATACGACGACAACTTTATCAAGTAATTGAAGATAATATGTTTAAAGGTAAAGCTATTGTGCTTGTAGGTGCCCGACAAGTGGGCAAAACCACGCTGTTTAAGCTGGTGTTGGGTGTCAAAAGCGGTGTTTTGGAGCTTAATTGCGACGATCCTGAGGTGCGTTCCTTATTGCAAGATGCCAATTTGAACACCATTAAAATGCTGGTTGGCGACAATAGAATTGTGATGATCGACGAGGCTCAGCGTGTCAAAGGCATTGGACTTACCCTAAAACTTATTACCGACAATATGCCCGATGTGCAGTTGCTGATAAGCGGTTCGTCGTCCTTTCTTTTGCAAGGGCAACTTAACGAGCCTCTTACAGGTCGCAAATTTGAATATCATCTTTATCCTTTTTCCACCCAGGAAATATGTGCCGATGGCGGTTTGCTCCAAGCCAAACAAACGTTGGAAAGTAGGTTGATATATGGTTCATATCCCGATGTGATGAATCATTTGGATAGGCCAAGGGATATACTTATCAACCTTTCGGGTAGCTATATGTATCAGGATTTGCTGTCGATGGAAGGTATTCGTAAGCCGGCTTTGATAGAAAAACTGTTGGTGGCGTTGGCCTTGCAGGTAGGTAGCGAAGTGTCGTACAACGAGCTTGGGCGTACCATAGGCACCGACTCCAAAACGGTGGAGAAGTATGTGGACTTGTTGGAAAAGTGCTACATAGTGTTCAAACTATCGGCTTTGAGTCGGAACCTCAGAACGGAGCTTAAGAAAGGTAAAAAGATTTTCTTTTACGATAACGGCATTCGCAATTCCATAATCCAAAACTTTAGTCCCTTGCAGCTTAGGGATGATGTAGGTGCTTTGTGGGAAAACTTTGTGATAAGCGAGCGTTTGAAATACAACCATTACAACCAACGCTATTGCAATACTTATTTTTGGCGTACCACCGAGCAGCAAGAGGTTGATTATATAGAGGAACGTGATGGTAGTTTTTCTCTTTTTGAGATGAAATGGAACCCCAAGAAAGCAAAAGTGTTGGTGCCATCGTCGTTCAAATCGGCATACGGCGATTGTGAATATACGCTTATTACTCCCGAAAACTATTGGCAACATTTGGTCTAAGAAATAAGGAAGATAACATTATGGCATAGATGTTTTTTTAGATATAGATTATAGTTTGTTGTAGGAAAAATGTGATATTAGCGACCAAATTGCATGGAAAAATGTGATAAAAGCATGAAAAATGTTTGGAAAAATGTGATAAAAGCTGTAGTTTTGCACCCGAAAATGGGAACTACTTAAAAGAAAAATAGATGCATTTCTAAGCAATTGGAAAGGGAATGTAGGAAATAAAATGTATAATACTTTATAGCAAAACATCGGATATTTTGAGGTGAAATATCCGATGTTTTGTAGTAAAACCCTAAGGTATGTCAAATTTAGCTCAAGTAATTTCCAGGTTATCTTCAAGAATTTTACATTCCTGCTCTTAAATTGAAAAACACCGCCATATTGTCCACAGGGGAGGGGGAGTTGTAGCTGCTTAATCTGTAGGCTGCACCTATGCCCCATTTGGTCATGCCTATATTTATTAGGTCGTTGATGATTATGGCTCCTTCCATTATTCCTTTTTCGGGGGCTTGTATGTTTATGCCGTCCACTGTGCTGATACCGCGCGAAGTGCCTATTATGCTGTTTAGCTGAAACGATAGTTGCGGTTTGGACATTTTGGTGTTCCATAGTGCTTTGTTCCAATCGTAGCGTAGGCAAAGGTTGGCATAGTCGGTGGCGGTGAAGGAGTAGGGGTGGAGGGTTAGGAACGCATTGTTGAAGTAATAAATAAAGTTGGCGGTACCTACCACATTAAACATGCGGCTGTATGGAGCACTCTTGCTTACATGGCCTGCCGATGCGTATATTGTAAATAGGTTGAAGTTGCGAGTGGTGATATGTTGTGTGTATTCCACTTGCAGGCGGTTAAACTCTTTGTTGGCGTTGAATAGCGATAGTCCTCGAGTGTATATCAGCCTTATGGTTGGGAACGACGATGAGCGGTTTACCTGAAATTCGAAGTCCGGGGTGCGTATGCGTTGTTGCTTGTATTTCCATTCGAGCGAAAGCGATGCTTCGGCAAAGTCTGATGTAATGCCTGGTGCCACGCCGTCGCGGCGTGGATATAGCAAGCCGTCGTTGGTATATAGGTAGCTTTCGCGAGAGTAGCTTAACGATAGTTTTGCTGTGGTGTAGCGTACCAGGGGTGTGGAGTAGAATGCTTCGGCTTTTCTTACACTTTGAAAGCGGCTGAAGGTATAGTTTGTATTGCTGTTGAAGCTTATCAGCTGGTATTTGTTGAACGAGGTGTTGGCAGCTGCTTCGAGGTCTTGGGAATATGCAAATCCGAGGTTGCGGTTTTTGTAGCGGTCGAAGTAGAAGTTCAGCATGCCGCCATATTTCCAACCGTTGTCTTCCACACCGTAGCCCACATATCCGCCTACTGCCATCCATCGGCTTAGTTTGTCGTTGGTTTCCAAGCCCAATCCCCAGCGGCTATGCTCGTAAAGGTTGTAGTTGTACAGCTTGTTGAGGTCTATGTTTATGTAGCTGATGGGCAGTTTGCCGGACGTAAGTATTTTGGCTATCTCTACAATCTTGTTGGCCGATATCGATGAAAGGAAACTTAACGACGAGTCTTTTTCTATATCTTCTTTTATGTATTTTCCCAGGGTGTCGTAAAGCATAAATGTATATTGTTCTTTTGTTGTTAGCGAGTCGCGGTATTTTAGCCAAAAGTTGTCGTTGCGTTTGTCGGCTTCGTAATCCACGTCGAGCACCACGTCCGAAAACTCGCGACGTTTCAGTTTGGCGTTTACTTCCACGTCTTTAATATCGTTTTGGGTAAAGAAACGCAGCACCATCTTATCTTTGGGCGATACTTTTACATCCCATTCAAAGCGGTATTGTTTTGGGAACCATCGGTTGGCACTGTCGCGTTCGTAGGAGTGTTTTATACGCATAGCCATCAGGCTGTCAACCCTATCGAGGTTGGCTTTTTTGTCGCCGCCGGCCGATATTGTCATCTGTTTGTCAGCACTGTTTATATCAGTGTTCAGGTTTTCCATTCCCGGTACTTTCTTAAGGTCGGCGGTGGCCGTAATGCTTTGTATGGCATAGCGGTCGGTATTGATGTAGGCTTTGCCCGTAAGTCCCATAAACTTGGTGTTCATCAGCGGGCGGAAGCTTATGCCGAATATGGTGTCGTTGCCATCAAAAATAGTGTCTTGCAGCTCAAAGTAGTATCGTTTGAAAGTGCCTTTGCTGAAGGGGTTTACAAAGCGTGTACCTATTATGGTGATATAGTTTTTATAAAACGATGCCGACTGCATTTGGGTCAATATAAGCGAAAACAAAGCATTTTTTGATCCCGAAGTTCTTGATCCCAACACTGTTTCGCTCACTTTTTCGGGTTTGCGATATTTGTATTCGTTTATGCTTTCGGTAAAGAATAGGTATGTGCTGTCCATAAAGCCTATGGCATCTGCTGCAAGGTTTTCGGTTGTATCGTTGCGAAGGCGTTCTTTTATTTTTTCGGCTTCGGCTTCGGGGCAGTCGAAAGTTACTTCTATGGCACCGCGGTTGTGCGATATGTATTTGTAGCTATCGAGGTTTTTGAAGTTGTTGGTTTTTCGGTTGTCTATAACGGCTTGTACAATACGGTCGGCGGGGTTTATGCCGGGTTTTATCACCACTTCGGGAAGCTGTTTTGCCGTTTCTTCCATGTATATGGTCAAAGGTTTGGAGGTGGTGGCCACGGTATAGGTTATGTTTTTGTAGCCAAGACATTGTATGTTCAATGTTTTTACGGCAATGGTTGTGCTTATGCTAAAGCGTCCGTTGATGTCGCTTATGGTTCCATGCTTGGTGTCGTTTATAAGCACATGGGCAAAAGCAATGGGTTCTTTCGTTTTTTTGTCCTTGAGTGTACCACTTATTTTTGTGGTGTTTTGCCCAATTGAGGCTGCTATAATACCTACAAAAAGGGCTGCAAAAGCAAAAAATCTTTTACCGATGGTTCGGTTTAGTTTCTCTTTATGTTTCATATTTATAAGTAATTAGTTTGTTTTTCTGTATGTGTACTATTATTCTAACACACTGCAAAGATACAACTTTTTCCAATACTTGTGGTATTTAGATTATTCGGATATGTTTTTGGTTGCGGGGCAATAAAAAAAAGGATACCGCAATTGCAGTATCCTTTCATGTGATGTTTTTATATTATTTATATTGTCATTTCTCTTACAATAATTGAGCCATACGTTCTGTAAGGTCGCATATACGAGTAGAGTAACCTTTTTCGTTGTCGTACCAGCTAACAACTTTTACGAAGTTGTTGTCCAACACTTGAGTAAGTTGAGAATCGAAAATCGAAGAGTGTTTGTTGTCAACGATGTCGGCACTAACGATAGGTTCGTCAACGTATTCAAGAATACCTTTCATAGGACCTTCGGCAGCTTTTTTCATAGCAGCGTTGATTTCTTCTTTTGTAGCAGGTTTTTCCAATTCCACAGTTAGGTCAACAACCGAACCGTCAGGAGTAGGAACGCGCATTGCCAAACCGTCAAGTTTTCCGGCCAATTCGGGCAATACCAAACCTACAGCTTTGGCAGCACCTGTTTTGGTAGGTATTATGCTAACTGCGGCAGCACGAGCACGACGTAAATCACTGTGAGGAAGATCCAAGATCTTTTGGTCGTTGGTGTAAGAGTGGATAGTGTTCATAAGGCCACGAACTACACCGAAATTGTCGTTCAATACTTTTGCTATAGGCGACAAGCAGTTGGTAGTACAAGAAGCGTTCGAAACCAATTGGATGTCTTTGTTAAGGATATGATCGTTTACACCCAATACTACTGTAGCGTCAACATCTTCTTTCTTGTCGGCAGGAACGGTAAGAACCACTTTCTTGGCACCGGCGTTGATGTGTTTCATCATTTTTTCGCGGTTTTTAAACAAACCGGTCGATTCTATTACTATGTCGATACCCAATTCTTTCCATGGTAGGTTAGCAGGGTCTTTTTCTGCGTAAACGCGAATGCGTTTGCCGTTGATAACCAAGTAATCACCATCGGCTACAACTTCACCGTCAAAACGACCGTGAACAGAGTCATATTTTAATAGGTATGCTAATGTATCAGCGCTTGTCAAATCGTTGATAGCAACAACTTCTACACTTTTTCTAGTGCAAAGTTCTCTAAAACTCATTCTTCCAATACGACCGAAGCCGTTAATTGCAACTTTTGCCATAATATATTATAGTTTAATAAATTATACGTTCTGTTATCTTAGTATTTGAAAGTGCAAAGGTACATATTATATTTGATATACCAAAGGTTTATACGTTTATTTATTTTTCCTTAGAGCAAAACCTCTTGTATTTAGTGGGTTATGCTTTTTGTATTTAAATATGTGCAGCTCGATATTGCATTTCCGTTCTGCTGAAAAAAACTCCTAAAAACGTTTATTGTTCAAAACCGAAGTCATATATTATATGTTTGTACTACACAATCATGTTACTTCCCTTGCGGCATTCCCTTGTTTTGCCCTCCGAAAGTTCTGTTTTTTTACATTTGCTTGAGGTGATATTAGGTGAAAAATACCCGAAAATAAATTCGATAAAATGTTAAAGTTGTTTTCAAATTGTTAAATCAATTGCTTGCCATATCCCTGTTTTGTTGAATTTTCCTCCCGATTCCGTTGGAAAAACCACGCGATGTAAATAAAATTTCCTCCCGATCCGGATGAAAATACCCCGCCATCTACAGTTTGATACCCTACCATAAATCTTCGTAAACCCTACCATCGGCCCAGCAACACCCTGCCGATAATTTATTATGAAATATGCTGTAATTGATAGCCAATGTGTTATGACGATAACTCGCCGAGAGTGTGATATTTGCCCAAAGTGAGTAATCAGTGTGGTAAATATTCACTTTTTCAAGTTAAATGCTAAAGTGTTTAAATAAGATAAATTTGTTATTATCTAAAAATACTTTCGCCGGTGGCAATAAATACTTTTATAACCGTATAAATATTACTTTTGGTGTATATTTTCCAAATTGCCATAATAGGGCAGTAAAAACATGTTGCAGCGAAGCCAGAAAGCATAGGAATGTTCATTTTTTGTGCCGTTGTGCCGAATTATTTTTTCGGAAATATTATTTTTAATTCGTTGTTATATATCATTATTATTTAGTGAATTGAATTTGTAATGGAGTGCAAACGAAAACCATTTTTCAAATTTAGGGAAGAAAGAGAGTAGGTAAATTCCTAAAAAAGTTGTACTTTTGCAAAAAATATAGATTCGATGTTAAGCAGACATTTTTTGAGATCCAAGGTATTGCAGTCACTTTATGCCTATACCATTTCTGAAGGTGACGATTTGAACGTTATAGAGAAAAACTTTTCCCATAATATTGAGAGACTTAATGATTTGGGTATAACCCAGCTATCTACCTTGCTGTACTTTTTTGATTTCTCGAAGAAAAGTATGGAAGAGGCAAAAGCAAAGTTTCTACCTTCGAAAGAAGAAGTCAATCCCAATATGCGATTTGTTGAAAATAAGTTCTTGGTAGAGCTGAGTAATAACTATGAGCTGAAGAAAGCTATTGACAGTTTAAAAATAAATTGGGCAAACCACAATGACCTTTTCCGTACGCTGTACAATACGTTCCGTTCATCAGAGGTTTATAAGAAATATATGACAGCCGAGGTGTCGGACTTTAAGGCCGATAGAGATATTGTTCTACTCCTATTCAAACATATAATGAACTACGAAGCGTTGGTGGATATATTTTATGAGAGAAATTTGTTTTGGGAAGACGATTTTTATCAAATAGCCCAATATAATTATGGCTTGCTGAAAGGTTTTGATGAAGAATTCTCGGCAGCATCGGTATTTCCACTTGTTTTTGACAAACGTAACGAGCACGAAGTTGAAGCATGTGAGTTTGCATCCATTTTGCTGAAGAAAACAATACTATCGTTCAACGAGAATGCCGAAATAATCAAGCAAAACCTCAAAGAATGGGAGTACGAGAGAGTAGCACTAATGGATATTCTGATAATAAAAATGGCTATAACAGAGTTGGTTACCTTCTCGTCGATACCCGAAAAAGTAACTATAAATGAATGTATAGAACTTTCGAAAGAATATAGTACCGATAAGAGCAAACTTTTTGTAAACGGAATATTGGATAAGATTTACAACGAGTTGCGTTCGCAAGGAAGAATCAAGAAATCGGGTAGAGGCTTGATAGATGAAAGTTTGTTGTAAGCGATAAAAAAAATCTGAAACAACGAACAAAATCAAACAATCAGGGTTTTAGAGAAAATAAATTTATATGCTGAGACAATAATAAACAATATAGTGTGTTTCGTAAAGAATAAATTAAAGATAGATATGAATATTAGAACTATATTACGCACGGTAGTGGTGGCAATGCTAGTAGTGGGATGTGGAGGCAATAGCTCCAAACCGGAGTTTAGTACAGATTTGATAAACAACCCCAATACAGCAAACGGCGATTCGAAAAAAGTGTCGGCACCCGCTATCACTTTTGATAAAAAAATGCATGATTTCGGACGTTTGTCGCAAGGCGAGAGTATTGCATATAGCTTTAAGTTTACAAATACCGGCAGCGCTGATTTGTTGATCTCAAACTGCGAAGCTACATGTGGTTGTACCGTTGCCGATTTTCCCAAAAAACCATTGAAACCGGGCGAGGTAGGATATATTACCATAACATTCAATTCGGCCGGCAAATATGGCCAAGAAGAACAATATGTAGAAGTAATGGCAAATACACAACCTAGCAAAAACCAATTGGTTATACGTGCAATGGTTGAAAACTAGTAATTAAATATTAAACAATCATATTAACGAGTAAATTTTAGAAAGATGAATTTGATGAGCATTTTATTGCAAGCAGCCGGAGCCGGCCAACAAGGTGGTGCTTCGATGTGGGTTATGCTGCTACTGATGATCGTGATTTTTTACTTTTTCATGATTCGTCCACAGTCTAAAAAGGCAAAAGAAGAACGTAAATTTCGTGACGGATTACAAAAAGGCGATAAAGTAGTTACCGCAGGCGGTATACACGGAAAAGTTGCCGAAGTAAAAGAAACAACAATAGTAATAGAGGTGTCCAACGGAGTAAACATTACGGTTGAGAAAAACTTTATTCAACCTTCGCCCGAGGCTCTTGCTGAAAATCAAAAAAAGTAATCCTTGAAAGAAAATAACTATCAAAATAACCCATTGAACAGATTGTATACGATGGGTTATTTTGTTGTAAAATAAAGCTATGATAAAGAAAATACGTTTGAAGATTACTCAAAAGGAAAAAATAAAACCTTTCCTTGTATGTCTGCTTATAACCGTAGTGTTTTGGATGGCACAAACTTTGTCGGATACGTATGAGTACGAAAAAATATATCCAATAGAATTTTCCGGCTATGATAAGCAAAAGTTTTCTTTTATAATGGCCGACACAATAATTAATGTTTCTGTAAAATCAACCGGCTTTCAGTATCTGGCGGGATTGTTTGACAATAAAGGAAAGATTACATTTGACGTAAATAATGAAAACTACTACGAGACAGCCGGAAACAGAGTATACGCATTGTCGTTGAAAGATAATAAAGATACGATAAAGGAACAAATAATATTTCTGCGACAAAAAGAAATGCAATTTCAAACAGATACAGTAAGGATGGTATTGGCACAGAGAACTGCCAAAAAGATAAAACTGGTAGTGGAAAATGTGGATTTTGCGTTCGAACCACAATATGGATTATATGGAAAACCAAAGCTAAGCCTTGATTCTATAGAAATATACGGCAGTGAGAAATCGTTGGAAAATATTACGAAAATAGAAACAGCACAGCAAACTATACATAAAATAAATAAAACCGGATTTTATAATCTGAAACTGAAATCGCCGGCCGATAAGTATCCGGATGTTCAACTATCTACAGAATATGTAAAAATTCACTTGCCAATTGAAAAGTATACAGAGATGAGCGTTACGGTACCGCTGGATTTTAAGGCACAAGATACTTCGTTGCAAGTGAGGCTTTATCCCGAAAGCGTTGAAATCGTATTTGATGTGGCGTTGAAGGATTATAAAACAGTAAAAGAAAATATGTTTGCAGCCGAAGTTCAATATGATGGCGATGCTACAAAGAATATGTTGTCGGTACAGTTGTCCAAGTTTCCGTCAAATGTAAGAATAAAAAAAATAAAACCCGAACAAATACAATATGTCATCATCAAGTAAACGACCATTGCTTGTAGCACTTACCGGAGGTATAGGAAGTGGCAAGACCATAGTTTCCCAGCAGTTTGAACAAATGGGAGTGCCTTGCTTTTATGCCGACAAGGTGGCCGGAATGTACTACAATGACACAGAATTTTGCAAGCTTCTTCTTCCAATATTTGGCGAGCAAATCTTTACAGCACAAGGGCTTCCCGATAAGCGAAAGATAGCAGATATTGTATTTGCAGACCCCATGAAATTGAAACAAATAAACTCCCTGATTCATCCTAAAGTAATGTCGGATTTTGCACTATGGGTAGACAAGCACAAAGAAAGCCCCTATGTGATACAGGAAAATGCAATATTGTTCGAGCATGGTTTCGATAAAATGTTTGACAAAACGATAATGGTGTATGCACCCAAAGATGTGCGTATACGTAGGGTACTAAAACGAGACAACACCACTTTCGAAGCTGTAGAAGCTCGGATGAATAACCAAATGAACGATGAAGATAAAAGAAATAAGGCAGACTATGTGATTATAAATTACAAAGGTGAGAAGTATAGAACTAAACGAATAGAAAAAGTACATGAAAAAATATTGAAATTGAGAGGCTAAAAACAGTAAAAATAACTGCGAAAAGATATTTTTTACCGCAAAAGAGGTAAAAGAAAAATATTTTTTTTGATTTGTTGTGGATGAAGATATTATTGTATAAATAATTGAACAATAAATCATTATTGATGATATAAGGAATATTGTGAATAAAATATTTATAGGAAAAGAATAGACATATTTTGCAGAATGAAAAATATATCGTAATTTTGCAAACCCTTATAAGGATTAAAAATAGCAAAAAAAAACCGTAGATTAAAAAATGAATAGTTTAAGTTACAGAACTGTGTCGGCGAATGCTCAAACCGTTAAGAAAGAGTGGATTCTGATAGACGCAGAAAACCAAACGCTAGGACGTTTAGCAACGAGAGTTGCCAATGTGTTGAGAGGTAAAACAAAACCTTCGTACACACCCCACGTAGATTGTGGTGATAATGTTATCATTATCAATGCTGAGAAGATTGTATTAACCGGTAAAAAATTGACAGACAAGCAATATGTACGTCATACAGGTTATCCGGGAGGACAACGTTTCGCTACTCCACAACAATTGTTGAACACACATCCTATCCGTGTTATTGAACACGCTGTAAGAGGTATGTTGCCAAAGAACAAATTGGGTGATGCTTTGTACAGAAACTTAAAAGTTTATGCAGGTGCAGAACATCCACATCAAGCACAAAATCCCAAAGTTGTAAATTTAAATGATATAAGATAATGGCAGAAGTAATCAATACCATTGGTAGAAGAAAAACCGCAGTGGCTCGTATATATATGACTCCGGGCAATGGAACAATCACTGTGAACAAAAAAGATTATAAAGAATACTTCCCTACAGCACCACTTCAATACATTGTTCGTCAATCGTTGGAAGTTGCTGGTGCATTAGATAAATGGGATATTAAAGCTAATCTTGACGGAGGTGGAGTATCTGGACAAGCAGAAGCATTGCGTATGGCAATAGCTCGTGCTTTGTGCGAAGCAAACATCGAAGATCGTCCAGCATTAAAAGCAAAAGGTTTGTTGCGTCGTGACCCACGTATGGTAGAACGTAAAAAACCGGGACAACCAAAAGCTCGTAAACGTTTCCAATTCAGCAAACGTTAAGATTGGAAGATATTGTTTAGTATCTAAATTACAAAGATTCGTTAGACTACTTTGTAATTGCTAAAAGTAATAAAGAAAGTAAACAAACAAAGTAAAATAAAAAATGGCAAAATTAGAATTTGAACAATTGCTAGATGCAGGTTGCCACTTTGGTCACCTAAAAAGAAAATGGAATCCTAAAATGGCTCCTTATATATTCAAGGAACATAATGGTATTCATGTTATTGATTTACAAAAGACAATCGTAAAAGCTGATGAAGCTGCCAACGCTCTTAAGCAAATAGCTAAATCAGGTAAAAAAATATTATTCGTAGCCACTAAGAAACAAGCAAAAGAAGTTGTTGCTGAAGTTGTAAAAACTGTTGATATGCCTTTCGTTACAGAACGTTGGCCTGGTGGTATGCTTACAAACTTTGCTACTATTCGCAAAGCTGTAAAGAAAATGAATGCATTGGATCGTTTGATGCATGACAAAGAATTTG
Source organism: Bacteroidales bacterium (assembly GCA_017646685.1). Lineage (GTDB taxonomy): Bacteria > Bacteroidota > Bacteroidia > Bacteroidales > P3 > HGM05376. The sequence goes on from JAGCLZ010000118.1 coordinate 22,602, forward strand.
CTAGTATTTCTAAACGTGAACGTTTGCAAGTTCAACGTGAACGCGCTAAATTGGACAAGAACTTAGGTAGTATTGCTGATTTGACTCGTTTGCCTTCCGCATTGTTTATAGTAGATATCAATAAAGAACACATCGCAGTAGCAGAAGCTCGTAGATTGAACATTCCTACTTTCGCAATTGTTGATACAAATTGTAATCCAGATCTTGTAGATTTCCCAATCCCGGCAAACGATGATGCCTCAAAATCTATTTCTGTAATTTTGAAATCTATGGTTGATGCTATTCAAGAAGGTATTAACGAACGCAAGTTAGATAAGGAAGTACAAGATGATGAAAGAGATGCAGACGACGATGTATTGGTAAATGATGATGAAAATCTTGAAAATGCCGATGCTCCTAAAGCAAGACGTCCAAGAAAAATGTCAGATGATGGTGACGATAAACCAAGACGTCCAAGAAAATCTGCAGTAAAGAAAAACTAAATAAATTTTGTAACGATAATAATTAATATAATATGGCTAATATTTCAGCAGCAGATGTTAACAAACTACGTCAAATGACTGGCGTTGGTATGATGGACTGCAAAAAAGCTTTGGTAGAATGTGATGGCGATTTTGATAAAGCTATCGATTTCTTGCGTCAAAAAGGTCAAAAATTGGCTGCAAAACGTGCAGAACGTGATGCCAATGAAGGCGTAGTTTTGGCAAAAGCAAATGGTTCTTTCGGAGCTGTTATAATGGTTAATTGTGAAACTGACTTTGTTGCAAATAATGCAGATTTCGTTGCTTTCACTCAATCAATATTAGACAACGCTATAGCTAACAAATTTACTGCAAAAGATGACGTATTGAATATGGCTATCGATGGCCGTAAAGTTGCAGATTTGTTGACAGACCAAATTGCTAAGATAGGCGAAAAAATAGATTTGGCTCACTACGAAGCTATCGAAGGTGTTGCTGTTTCTGCTTACATACACCCTGGTAACAGAATGGCTTCTGTTGTAGCTTTGTCGAAAGAAGGTTTCCAAGAAATAGGTCATAACTTAGCTATGCAAGTTGTAGCTATGAGACCTGTAGCTTTGGACGAAACTTCTGTAGCTCCTGAAGTTATAGAAAAAGAATTGGAAGTTTATCGTGCACAAATCAGAGAAGAAGGTAAACCTGAAAATATGGTTGAAAACATCGCTAAAGGTAAATTGAACAAATTCTTTAAAGAAAATACTCTTTTAAGCCAAGAATCTATCACTGAAGCTAAAACTTCGGTAAAAGATTTCGTTGCAAAAGCTGATAAAGACTTGAAAGTTTTAGGATTTAGACGCTTAGAATTGGGTGCATAATTGCATTCGATGAGTTTTATAGAGAACGATTGCTCCAAATTGGTGCAATCGTTTTTTTTGTTTCATACGCAGACTGTTGCTATGGGTAGTTGTGAAAAACGATGCTGATGTAGATAAAACTCCCTCGTGATGTAGATAAAACTCCCTCGTGATGTAGATAAAACTCCCTCGTGATGTAGATGAAACTCCCTCGCGATACAGGTGAAACTCCCTCGCGATACAGGTGAAACTCCCTCGCGATGTAGATAAAACTCCCTCGTAATCTATTTTTTTTATACACCAAAATATAGATAAAAACTACTATAATGTATTAAAGTTGAAATATTTGTTCAAAATGTCAAAAAGTTTGCGTATATTTGCAGTTTCAAATAGAAAAACTAACATATAATAATATATTAATATGCAAAGAGATACAGTTATTTTTGATTTAATCAAAAAGGAAAGAGAACGTCAGACAAAAGGTATAGAACTTATTGCTTCTGAAAACTTTGTTAGCGACCAAGTAATGGAAGCTATGGGTTCTGTTATGACAAATAAATACGCTGAAGGTTATCCGGGAAAGCGCTATTATGGTGGATGCCAAATAGTAGACCAAAGCGAACAATTGGCTATAGACCGCGCTAAAGAACTTTTTGGTGCAGAATGGGCCAACGTACAACCTCACTCCGGAGCTCAAGCTAACATGGCAGTGTTCTTCGCTTGCTTGAATCCTGGTGATACTTTTATGGGATTAGACCTTAACCACGGTGGACACCTTTCTCACGGTTCGCCTGTAAACATCTCCGGTACTTATTTCAAACAAGTTTCTTACGGCGTTAAGGAAGAAACCGGTACTATCGATTATGATATGATGGAACAAGTAGCTAGAGAACACAAACCAAAATTAATCATCGGTGGTGCTTCTGCTTATTCTAGAGATTTCGACTGGAAAAGAATGAGAGCTTTGGCCGACGAAATTGGTGCTATCTTGATGGGAGATATTTCTCACCCAAGTGGTCTTATAGCTAAAGGTGAATTGAACAATGCTGTTGAATATTGCCACATTGTTACAACTACTACTCACAAAACTTTGAGAGGACCAAGAGGTGGTTTGATTTTGATGGGTAAAGATTTTGAAAACCCAATGGGAAAAACTACTCCAAAAGGAGAAATAAAAATGATGAGTGCAGTTTTAGACTCTGCTGTTTTCCCTGGATGTCAAGGTGGTCCATTGGAACACGTTATTGCTGCTAAAGCTGTTGCTTTTGGCGAAGCTTTGAGCGACGACTATGCTCGTTACATCAAACAAGTACGTGCCAACGCCAAAACTATGGCCGATGCTTTTGTGGCTAAAGGTTACAAAGTTATATCTAACGGTACCGACAACCACTTGATGCTTATCGACCTTCGTACCAAATTCCCTGAATTAACAGGTAAGATGGCCGAAAACACATTGGTAAAAGCCGACATCACTATCAACAAAAATATGGTTCCATTTGACAGCCGTTCTCCGTTCCAAACTTCGGGTATACGCGTAGGTACTCCTGCTATCACCACTCGTGGTTTGAAAGAAGCTGACATGCCTGTTATCGTTGATATGATAGACGCTGTTCTTTCTGACATTAACAACGAAGAATTGATAGCCGAAACTCGCAAGAAAGTAAACGCAATGATGGAAAACCGTCCATTGTTTGCTTGGTAGTAGTTTGGCTGCTGATATATATGGTGAGGATAGTTGCCCAAGCAATTATCCTCACTTTTTATTTATAGGCTTTTGAACGGTTGTGGCAACGATAAGCTTTGGCATTCATAACCCTGTGGTTTACGACCCCTAAGTGCCATGGTTTTGCGCCGTAAGTATGTGACTTTTGATGTCTAAACCGCAGGGTTATGAAGGCTATGTTATATGGTTTTGATATATCGAATAAAACTATATCTTTGTGTAGTCGGATAAATCTATCATTTGCGATATATTGCTCTGAATTTTAATCTATTATGTGTTTAATTTTATGATGAACAATATGGTAAAAAGAATTAGAATGTTGCTACTGATAATGGTATGTTGTATATCAGTAGCATGTGGACAAAGAAAAACTATGGAAACGGAGGTGCCGGTTGCAGAGTCTGTGATTCCTCGTGATACAGATAACGGTAAAATATTCACTGTGAAAGATGTAAGTTTTGTAATGATAGATATAAAAGGTGGTATCTACTGCAAAAAATCGGCTTCCAAACAAGGTGTTTGCGATACGATATCAGATTTTATGATGGGCGAAACAGAGGTAACACAAGAGCTGTGGCAGGCTGTGATGGGGAGCAATCCATCGCATTTTAAGGGCAATTTGCAGTGCCCCGTAGAAAACGTATCGTGGTTGGATTGTCGAAGATTTATCAAGAAACTGAATGCTTTAACCGGCTATAATTTTCGCTTGCCGACTATGATTGAATGGACTTATGTGGCTCGAACCGGCGATAGCATTGAATATGAATGTGTAGCTATGCTTCCTGCTTGGTATAATGAGGAGGATAGTTGCAAAACTCAACCCGTAAAAACAAAGCAGCCTAATGCGTTAGGTTTATATGGCATATATGGCAATGTAAGAGAATGGACACAAGATAAATACATAATTGATAATACTGTTGGTCGTGTTTTCTATTCTTCGATGAAATATTATTTCTATAAGAGAGATGTACATTACGTGAATTTAAAAGTTTATACGCATAGGTATTATTCTACCGGTTTGCGGCTTGTGCTATAAGTTTACATTCTAAGCAGTGATGACCTGAATCACGTTGGTAGGTTTTTGTATAAATTTTCTTTGCCGTTTATACTTTATATTGTGCATTTGCGTTATCATTCGGATAAGGACTGTTGCAATAGGTAAAAGATTTTTATGAATAGATTGAAACGCATTATAGTATTGGCGATGGCGGGATTGCTATCGGTGGCTGCACATTCGCAGGCTGTTGATTATATAGATGAAGATAGATGGGTAGATTCGGTTTTTAACTCCCTTACGCTTGAGCAGCGGATAGGACAGCTTATGATTGTGAGGGTGCCTACCAATAATAATACCAAGAAACTTGAGAAACTTTACGATAATGTATCGGACTATTATGCCGGCGGTGTGTGTTTTTTTGCCGGCAATGCATCTGATCAGTTGCAGATGACCAAGCGTTTGCAAACTATGGCTCCGGTGCCGCTATTTGTATCTATCGATGCCGAATGGGGGCTGGGAATGAGGCTTAAAGATGCTTATTCCTTTCCTCGTCAGATGATGATGGGTGCTTTGCTGGACGATAGTTTGGTGTACCATATTGGTAGTGAGATAGCCGCTCAATGTCGCAAGATGGGCATACATATCAATTTCGCCCCATGTGTGGATATCAATTCCAACCCGCTTAACCCGGTGATAGGTGCCCGTTCGTTTGGCGAAGACCGTGACAATGTTGCCCGAAAGGGTATTATGTATGCACGTGCGTTGCAAGACAATGGGGTGATGGCAGTGGCCAAACATTTTCCCGGTCATGGCGATACGGATGTAGACAGCCACCACGATTTGCCTGCCGTAAACCACGATAAGGATTATTTGGATTCGGTGGAGCTCTATCCTTTTTGCGAGCTTATAGCTGCCGGTGTAGAAGGGATGATGATAGCCCATTTGCAGGTTGATGCCTACGATTCGCGCCGAAACCGCCCGTCGTCGTTGTCGCATTTCATTGTCAATGATTTGTTGCGAAAAGAGATGGGATTCAACGGTTTGGTGTTTTCCGACGGTATGGACATGAAGGCTATAACCAAACATTATAAGGACGGTAGGGGAGAGTTGGAGGCTTTGCGTTCGGGTATTGACGTTATTCTTCTGCCCAACGATATGCCCAAGGCTGTGGAATGTATAGCCAAGGCTTGCGAAAAAGATTCGCTACTGATACGACTTGTCAACCTCAAATGCAAGAAAATTTTGAAGGCAAAGTATCGTTACGGCTTGCATAATTTGAATTTGGACAGCCTTAGTGTGCCCTCTTCGGACGATTATGCTCGTTGCGAACAGCTGACTGCCCGTTTGGCCGAAGGGTCGATTACGGTTCTTCGAAACGAAAATATGTTATTGCCTATCAAAAATGTTGGTACCCGGAAAATAATGTCGATAGTGGTTGGGACCGACAAACCTACATCGTTTGCCAACATGGTGGATAATTACGCTAGGTGTACACATTACTATTATGACCCTCAATGTGATAGTTTGGACACACTGTTGCTCGAAGCTGCAAAGTACGATATGATACTAGTATCTATCTACGCTTATGCTAATCCTACCTCGAAAAGGAATTACGGCGTTTCGGACGAAATACTATTGATGTTGGATTCGTTGCAGCGACAGCCCTCAAAAATGGTGGTAGTAGGCTTTATGTCGCCCTACGGCTATTCGAGGCTGATAGATGTCGATGGTATTGAGGCTGTAGTTCTTGCCTATCAGAATGTGGAGCAAACTCAGATGGTGGCTGCCAATGCTGTATTTGGAGGTATAGGAGCGGGCGGAAGAATACCGGTATCGGCAGGTGTATTTTCGGCAGGTTTGGGCAAGCAGACGGTCAAAACATGTATGCCGGTGGCTTTGCCAAAAGATGTAGGTATGAACAGTAAGGCGTTGGAAGTCATTGATTCTATTGTAGATTACGGTATAGAGCAACGTGCCTATCCGGGATGCCAGGTACTGGTGGCCAAAGATGGATATGTGGTTTATAACAAGGCGTTTGGCAATTTTACTTATGATACGGCTTCGGCCCCCGTTACACAGGCTACGATGTACGACATAGCGTCGGTTACAAAAATAGCAGCTACCACTTTGGCTGTTATGAAGTTGGTTGATGCCGGAAAGGTGTCGCTCGACGACTGTTTGTCCACCTATCTACCTTATCTGAAACATACCAACAAGAAGAAAATAACCATACGCGAGGCTTTGAGCCATTATGCACAGCTACAGGCTTTTGTGCCATTCTGGAAAGATGCCGTAGAGGATGAGGTTGTTGATAAAGGGCTTGGAGTATGTTCGCCAGAGGATTCACTCAGCTATATGATGATAGCCGATGGCCTTTATGTACATAAAAACTATCGTCAAGAGATTATTGATAAAATCACCGATACCAAGCTTTTGAAAGAAAAAAAATATGTATATAGCGATTTTGGATTTATCTTTTTGGGCGATTTGGTGCAAACCGTCAGTGGGGTGCCCTTGGATATATTTATGCAGAAACATTTTTATAAACCAATGGCGTTGAACAGCACCACCTTCAATCCGTTGGAGCATGGATATTCAAAAATGGCGATAGCCCCAACCGAAAATGATAGGCATTTCCGTTTTCAACAGCTGCAAGGCACTGTCCACGACGAAAATGCGGCATTGATGGGAGGTGTGGCAGGCCATGCAGGACTATTTTCGACAGCTTCGGATTTGGCAGCCTTGATGCAGATGCTGTTGAACAATGGGGTGTACGAAGGAAAGAGATATCTGACAGACAGCATTGTGGACATTTTCAACACTCGCTATTATGTCAAAGGCAACAACCGTAGAGCTTTGGGCTTCGACAAGCCCTTTATTTCGGGTGGTAGCACCCATGTCTCGCCACAGGCTTCGCAAAGCAGCTTCGGCCATTCGGGGTTTACTGGTACATTTGTGTGGGTTGATCCTGAATATCAGCTGATATATGTATTCCTATCCAATAGGGTATATCCCGATACCAAGGATAACAAACTTTCAAAACTAAATATACGAACCGATATACAAGAACAAATTTATAAAGCATTAAATACGAAATAGATTATGAAGTGGGCAAAATGGATAATTACCGGATTGGGATGGGCTTTTATGGGCCCTATAGGTGCTATATTGGGCTTTATGGTGGGCTCTGCCGTGGATGCAGCAGGCAAGGAACTGGAGGATAAAGGAGCGGGAGCTTCGACCTATAAAACTCGTGGACAATACACTACTCCCAACGATATAAGAATCTCGTTTCTCCTTCTTATAGCCCTGGTAATGAAAGCCGATGGCAAGGTGGTAAAATCAGAACTTAATCATGTGAAGAAATTCCTATTGCTAAATTTCGGAGAGCGTCAGGCAACGGATTTGCTGCATGTTTTGCGCGACTTGATGGCTAGGGATTATTCGGTATACGATGTGTGTAGACAAATACGAGAAAACACCAACTATGCCACACGTATGCATCTGTTTGACTTCTTGTACAGTGTGGCTGCCGCCGATAGCTATTGCAGTCCCGAAGAGGAGGCTGTTTTAAAAACCATCGCATCGCAATTAAGAATATCGTCGTACGACTATATTTCTATCCACGAACGCCATACAGCAGGCCGTACTTCGTCGTCGGCATCATATTCTCAATCAGCCAAAAATCCATATTCGATATTGGGAATAGAAGAATCGGCAACCAACGAGGAGGTGAAGAAAGCATATCGCCGATTGGCAATGAAGTTTCATCCCGATAAGGTGGAAGGATTGGGAGATGAGGTGAAGAAGAATGCCGAACAGCAATTCCGAGAAATAAACGAGGCTTACGAAACAATTAAAAATCAACGAGGAATAGCATAAGCCTAGGGATATATTTCCATAATATATACATACAAAAAAAAGAAAAGAGTTACGGGGAATTGTAACTCTTTCTCTAATTATAAACCTTTAAAATCATTGAATCATGTTGCTCCCCAGCTAGGACTTGAACCTAGGACCCCATGATTAACAGTCATGTGCTCTAACCAACTGAGCTACTGAGGAATCTCTATTATAAACTTTAAAATCATTGAATCATGTTGCTCCCCAGCTAGGACTTGAACCTAGGACCCCATGATTAACAGTCATGTGCTCTAACCAACTGAGCTACTGAGGAATCTCTATTATAAACTTTAA
>JAGCLZ010000119.1 GCA_017646685.1 Bacteroidales bacterium
CTATATTTACGCTTTTCCGACATTTTTTTTGAATTATCAGCCCTAAATGGGCTATTTGTACCTCCAATATATCGGCTGTCCGACAAAATAAACTTCTCACGCAACAACTATTGATTTTTTTAGCGGACATCAATATATTTAAAAGATTAATATTATCTTGATAAGTCCGATCTACAACTGTAGCACCGTTTGATATTGACATTACCAAGTTGAGCACAAACGTACATAGATTTTCCGAACCTGCAAAATAAAATGGATGTTTTTTTCGGGAAAAATGCAAGATTCCGCTGCGGCAACGATTTCTCTAACTTTTTGAATAGCACAAGTTACTGCTCTGTCATCAAAACGAGGTATTGGTACATATACGGCATCGGCTTATGAATGTTCACTACTATGTCCACTACAAGCGGCCGCTGGTAAAAGGGTAATAAGTATGAGGTATGAAAACTTACTAACAACATCACCCTTGGTAGTATAGCCAAGTTACCTTTATTATAAAATGTAAAGAATTTGATTCATTCAATGGATTATAACACTATTTTTTCTTATCTTTGCAAAGCAAAGAAGATACGGGAAAGGCTTCCTGTAGTAGTCTTTAAATAATTGTAAAATAGAGTAATATATATATTATTGAATGTTTTTTTTATATTTAAATACATAGTAATTATGAGAGAAAAAACTACAAACTTGGTACTAAGTCGGCGATTGAAACTGTTTGCACTAACATTTTTTTGTTCTTTATTGTCGTTGCAAGCCATGTCGCAAGACTATGGAAAGATAACCGCTCGTGAAGAATCGAAAAACTCCGATTACAGGAGCAAAGCATTAAGTATAATAAAGAATGATGTAAAAAACAGTCAGGAAGCACTTAATCGCAAGGCCGAGCGAATGTTGCTAAGCCTGCCTTTGGAACAGAAACTTTATGATGAAGGTAAGGTGGCAATAAAATCAGAGATAGTATACGACACACTTGACGATGGTAAGGTGGAGATGAATTACCTTTACGAAATATCGTATAATTGTGTAAACCCTAATAGTGATTCGGACGACTATCCTTCGGGTACATACAACTATTCGGAGTCTAACTCGTGCCGTGCTATATGCAATCTTACAAAACGCTTTTTGGACGAAGATTGTAAAAACTTTTTTCCTGCCGGAAAAGATATAGACATCCTTATCACTAGTACTACCGATGCTCAAGCTATAGCCGGTATACAATACAAAGGAGAGTATGGCGACTTTAGATACACAGCAGTAAAGTTCGACAACAACGTAAATCGTCTTACGTTGTTTACAAATGACATAGTTACTACTAATGCCGAATTGGCTTTTTTGAGAGCACAAAGTGTTAAGGATTTTCTTCAAAAATCGGTGGATGTATTGAAACACACAAATAATAAGTATGATATGGAAACATGGCAGATAGAACAAGTGGGAAGCCATTTTCGTCGTAGTTCCATAAGAATACTTGTGCATAATCCATTCGAAGAAAGAATAGAAAGAATGGTTCAAAACATGCAAGCTACCGATACCGATATAGATATAAACATACCGGAAGTAGCCGACGATAATAAAGATGCTTTTGTGTTGATAATAGCAAATGAGAAATATAAATATACATTCCCGGCCGTTCAGTATGCCGGCAATGACAGCCGTGTATTTCGTGAATATTGTATGAAGATATTGGGTGTGCCCGAACGTCATATTCGTATTTTGGAAAATCCTACAAAGGACGAGATACAAACCGAAGGTTTGGACTGGGTGAAGGATTTGATGAAAGTAACAAAGGGTGCCGGCAACTTGATAGTATACTATACCGGCTATGGTATAGTGGATTACGAAAATATGCCATACTTGATACCTGTAAATGCAAAAGGTTTGACAACAACAAAGTGGGCCAAAGCTAAAGCTGAAGAAAAAGAGTCGACATCTTTGACAAAGAAGGAAGTTACTCGCTTTTTGGAAGAATGTATATCATTGGAATCGATATGCACACAGTTTGATAGAATACCGATGAACTCGTTTACGATATTTTGCGATGCCGGTTTTGATGGACGTTTGAGAGATGGAAGCACATTGTTTACATATCCGCATAACACCGGAAAAACCAAAGGTATGAAGTTGAGAGGTAATGCAGTAATATTCTGCGCTGCTGATTTTACCGAAACTGTTTATGGTTTTGACGATAAGCAACATGGTTTCTTTACCTATTACCTGCTGAAAACTTTGCGTGAAAATATGGGTGATATAGAATTGGGACAGCTGTTTGATGAAATAAAGGATGCTGTATCGTTTGAATCGTCGTTGCAAGGAAAACAGCAAATACCAAGCATAATATTTGGTGGAAAGGTAAAAGATGCTTGGCGAAAAAATAAATTGAAATAGTAATTTTCCCCCTTTATTATACTTCTAAAAGGCTTTGTCATGTATGTGAGAAAGCCTTTTTTTGTGGCTTTGTAAAACACTCATGGATTTATTGTGGAGGAGGGATGTAGCAGAAAAAATAGGTCTCAATGCCGTTCAACAAAAAAAGAAGCTATACAATAAAGTAGCTTCTTTTTTTAGACCCAATTGATGTTACGAAGTTCTATCTGTTTGATAGGAAAACGATGCAACCATCAATTTGAAAAATACAATTTATTTCTTGCCTTGAAGTATTATTACTTGCTATAGTCTGTTTTTTTGAAAAAGTTTACAGCATAAAAAGCCACAAACAGAATGGTCATCATTATATCGCCCATGCCTATATAAGCTTTTCCAAGCATAGCTGTTATAAGCAAAACCAATAGTTGAGCCAAAGTATAAACATGGAAACCGGTTTTTCGCATCTTCCACATCATTATTACACCTACAAGAGATGCAATATACAATAAGGAGGTAATTATATAATAATATGCCGGAATTTCCATAAAACGTTCCATGGTTTCGGCCATAATTGCCGGGTCTATTCCCATCGAATTGGAATACATTGTACTGATACTTTCAGAAAGTTGTGCGGTATCGCTGTTTTCCATCATGGAGGCAAGTAGCGATCGGGTAATAGCCGACATTAAATTCATCAAAATACACCATCCCGAACCTATCATGCTAAGGATAAGTACAAACGATAAGGCACCCGGACGTTTTGGCGTGGGTTTGAAACTTTCGTCGGTTTGCTCTATGATTGGTTCCTTTACTTCTTGAACCTCGTTGTAGCCGTGTTCTTGTTTTTCTTCGTTTTCCATATATAATAAAAATATGTGTTGTATGATTTAAAATAAGTTTAGTTGATCATTCCTATTTTCTTTAGCTCTTCGGCCATTTCTTGTTGAAGTTTTATGGCTTCCTGGCGAGCACGTTCAGCAAAATCTTTATCTTTCGATGCGTAGATGATGCCTCGCGACGAGTTTACCAATAATCCGCATTCGTTGGTGATACCGTATTTGCAAACTTCTTGCAAACTTCCACCTTGTGCTCCCACTCCGGGTACCAATAGGAAACTATTTGGAATAATTGTGCGTATTTGGCTAAGCATATCGGCTTTGGTAGCACCTACCACATACATCATATTTTCGGGTGTGCCCCACTGTTTGGATGTTTCCAATACTGTTTCGAAAAGTTTTTTGCCTGTTTCTTTGTCTTCCATAAATTGGAAATCGAAAGCACCTTTGTTTGAAGTCAAAGCAAGTAGGATAACCCATTTGCCATCGTAGGCAGTAAATGGCACCACCGAATCTTCGCCCATATAAGGGGCAATGGTCATAGAATCGAAATTGAAATCGCCGGCCGAGTCCAAGAATGCTTTGGCATATTGTTGTGATGTGTTTCCAATATCACCACGCTTGGCATCGGCAATGGTAAATACTTTGCTACTATTGTTGTTTAAATAGTCCATTGTTTTCTTTAATGATACTAGTCCACTTATTCCCATAGATTCGTAGAATGCCAGATTGGGTTTGTATGCAACAGCAATATCTATTGTTGCATCGATGATAGCTTTGTTGAAAGCAAAAATAGGATCCTCTTCTGTCAACAGATGTTCGGGAATCTTTTTCAAATCTGTATCCAAACCTACGCATAGGAAGGATTGTTTGTTCTTTATAATTTCTATAAGTTCTTTGCGTGTCATATTATATATCTTTATTTTGTTTTATTTCACAATAATTTTTTTTGTTGCTGAACCTTCTTCGGTATGTATCTTAGCCCAATAAATTCCGTTTTTTTGGCCCGACATACGTATGCTACAATTGTTGGCAGCAGGGGTACAATGGTAAACCAATCGGCCTTCTATATTATAAACATCAATATCGGTTATTATTTGACGGCAGGTGATATTTACAACGTCGGCAGTAGGGTTGGGATATACTACGGTTTCTATTTCGGACAAAGGGTCTATTCCAACATTGGTTGGCATTTGACCTGTAAAGAATTTCATTATCTCTTCGGCATAACCTATATCATATTGTTCAGAGCTGGCATACCAGTCGTGCTCACCGTTTATTACCTTGATGAAAGCCACACGGGCGTTGCCACCGCTATAGTCGTAGCGTTCGAAAGTAAAGCCATCGTCTTTGGTGTCGTTATACACGCAGCTACGAGGTGTTTCTATACAGCCGTTAAAGCTACGCCAATATTCAACGGTTTGTTCGGCGCTAAGACCGATATTGAAACTGCCAAAAGGATCGAGCGAAAAATTGGCTCCATCGTAAGTAACCACATCGTCAGATGTTCCATGGATATGCATCACATCAACGTTGGTTTCGGGCATACGGTTGGAAATGGCAGTAGCTATGGTTCCGCTTACTGATACGATGGCGCTGACTTTATCGCTATGGTCGATAGCTATGCGTTGAGCCATAAAACCGCCCATCGATATTCCGGAAAAGAAAACACTGTCTGGATGAATGTTGTAACGAACTTTCATCGTGTCTAACAAAGCCATAAGAAAACCACAATCATCTACATTTTCGTTTGGAGCAATGGTTAAACCCATTACCGAAACTACCATGCCTGCATTCCACATGCCTCCGAGGCTAAAGGTTTGACCCAACATTTGAACTTCGGCTTCCAAAGCCTGTGGTACTACTATTATCCAACCTTGTTGGTCTATAAAAGGAAGCATACCCGAAAGTTCTATTTTGTTTTGCATACTATCGCGAAGGCCATGAAGCATAAAAAGTATGGCTGTAGGTTGCGAAGCATTGTAGCTTTCGGGAACATACTCGATGTATTCGCGAGAAATACTATCCCACATAAATTCTTTTTCGGTACCTACCTGTGCATTTGCCGAAATAACCGACATAAATATCAATGTAAATACTACTTTCTTGAAAAAAGATGCAATCGAGAGCATTGCATTGTTTGACAATTGTTTGTGTTTCATAATATAATCTTTTTTTTGAATTGTTCTATTCTGCAAATGTACACCTTTTCCACGAAACATACAAATTTATTATTTTAGAGCTACGCCTTTTTGCAACCAAAATACCACAAGCGACAGTAATAAGCAGCACGATAAAAACAAAATCATCCATGTATACACCCAAAACCATCATATCATTTAAGGCAGCTTCTAAAGATTTCACACCATTTAAAGAACAAAGTTGCGAACTTTTTTCATAATCTCAAATAATTGATTTTTATATACTACGAATTTCTTCTGAGAAGCCCAAAACTTCTCCAGAAGAATACTTTAAGGTTCTCCAAACATCTCTTTAAAGGCAATTTTTAGAAGCAGTCTTATATAAAACGGTGCGATGGTTTTGTAAAACTATCAAACCGATTGTATGCTGAACGTAAGACTTTTTGGTTTCACTACTATGTTTTCAATTTTAGTGTGGAAGATTTTCAATGCAAACAGTAGTTGATGGGCATTTTTACAATATTGATACTATGGTTTAATGTATGTAAAGGTGTTTGTAGTACAAATACTTATACGGTTGATATGTTGCTTTTGTAGTTTTTAACAGCAATATATCTCAATATCCCACAAAAAATTAGTACTTTTGCACCGCAATAAGCAACAGAAATGGCACTTACAGAAACCCAACTTATAACAGATATAAAGAGCGGAAAATTCAAGAATGTATACTTGATAACCGGAGATGAGAATTATTCGATTGACACAATTTCCGATTGTTTTGAGCAATATGTTGTTGCAGAAGATTTTCGTGATTTTGATCAGACCATACTCTATGGTCGTGATGTGTTGATGGAAGATATAATTACTGCAGCCAAACGGTTTCCAATGATGTCGGAATATCAACTGATAATGGTAAAAGAAGCTCAAGATCTTAAAAAATGGGATTCGTTGGTTGCGTATTTGGATAATCCCCAGTCGAGAACAGTGATGGTTTTTTGCTATAGGCATAAATCTATGGACAAACGTACACAGGTGTATAAAGCTATTGCAAAACATGGAATAGTGTTTGAATCGAAAAAGATGTACGACAATCAAGTACCTATGTGGATAATGTCGTATGTGCAAGAAAATGGTTATACTATTTCGCAACGAGGTGCAGCAATTATAGCCGAAGCTATTGGCAACGATTTAAGCAAGATAGTAAACGAACTTTCCAAAGTTTTTATTATCCAGCCCAAAGGTACTCAAATAACCGAAAATACTATTGAAGAAAACATAGGTATAAGCAAAGATTATAATGTGTTTGAACTTCAGAATGCCATTGGGCGAAAAGATGTGCTACGGTGCAACAGAATTATTAATCACTTTGCCACTAATCCTAAGGACAATCCTATACAAGCAATTTTGCCTAACTTATATGCCTATTTTATCAAGGTGATGGTGTACCACCAACTTGACGATAAAAGTAAGGCTGCAAGTGTGTTGGGTGTAAACACTTTCTTTGTGAAAGATTACCAGCAGGCAGCTTCAAATTATTCGTTGCCAAAATTGGCTTCGATAATAGGATATTTGAAAGATGCAGACCTAAAATCGAAGGGTTTGGGCAATACCGGTACAATAACAGAAGGCGAATTATTAAAGGAATTATTATTTAAAATATTACACTAGTAAAAATGAATAAAAAAACTATTGTTTTGCTATTACTTATGGTGGCAACGACGGTTTCGTTTGCCCAAAATACTATAAAAGGATTTGTTTACGACAACGATAGTGGTGAGCCTGTTCCGTTTGCCAACGTTGTATTGAAAGGTACCAACTATGGAGTGGCAACGGACATAAATGGATTTTTTTCCATCAATAAAATTCCTGATGGCAAGTATATCCTTATGCTGCGGTATGTAGGTTTTGAGGAATATAGTGAGGAGATTTCGCTTTCGGGTAAACAAGTGATATCAAAACGTATACTTTTGAAAGAGGCTTCGAAGACATTGAAAGAGGTGAAAATAAGTAGTAACCGCGAGGAACGTAAGGTGGAAACCACAGTGTCGGTCGAAAAAATATCGCCCAAACAAATACAGCAGATGCCGGCAATAGGAGGACAAGCCGACTTGGCACAATATCTGCAAGTGCTTCCGGGTGTAACATTTACTGGCGACCAAGGCGGACAATTATATATACGTGGAGGCTCGATGATACAAAACAAGACTTTGCTTGATGGTATGGTGGTATATAATCCGTTTCACTCCATTGGATTGTTTTCGGTGTTTGAAACCGATGTAATACTTAGTGCCGATATATATACCGGAGGTTTTGGTGCAGAATACGGTGGAAGACTATCATCGATAATGGATATTACCACTCGCGATGGTAACAAACGTCACCATACAGGTAAGATTGGAATCACTACCCTCGGTGCAAACCTCGTGTTGGAAGGTCCGCTTAAGCGCGAATCGGAAAACAGCAAGAGTACCATTACTTATTTGGTAACAGCAAAGAATTCTTACCTATCAAAATCGTCGGATATATTCTATTCGTATATGGACAATACTTTGCCATATGACTTTATGGACCTGTATGGAAAACTTACACTGCAGTCTTTCAATGGTAGCAAACTGAGTCTTTTTGGATTTAACTATACCGACAAGGTTTCAAACTACCAATCTATAGCCAACTATGATTGGTACAACTACGGCGGTGGTGCCAATTTTTCGGCCGTTACGGGCAATAATGCCATCATAGAAGGAAACTTTGCCTATTCCGATTACAAGATAACACTGGAAGATGAATCCTCGCTGCCAAAATCGAGCCGTATAAACGGCTTTACGTTTGGGCTACACATGACATATTTTATAGGTAGCAACAAACTGAAGTATGGCGTGGACCTCGAAGGATTTAGCACCGACTATGAATTGTACAACTCATTTGGCCGTCGTTTCCGGCAAACCGAAAACACTAGCGAGATGGCTGCTTTTGTAACCTACAACATAAAGAGTGGCAAATGGCTTATCGACCCCGGTTTCCGATTGATATATTATGCTTCTGTGGCCGAGGTGAGTCCCGAACCTCGGTTGGCTATCAAATATAATGCTACCGATAGATTGCGTTTCAAATTGGCAACGGGTCTTTACAGTCAAAACTTCTTGGACGCTAAGTCGGACAACGATGTGGTAAACCTATTCAATGGATTCCTTACCGGTTCGGAAAATTTGGGCGTATCGTCGAGCTTCAATGGAGAGGAGGTTAATAGCTTTATCCAAAAGGCTCAACACATAATATTGGGAATAGAATATGATGTAACCGATTATTTGCAGCTGAATATAGAGCCATATTTTAAAAACTTTTCGCAGCTAATAAATATGAACCGTAATAAGATGTTCGACGATTTGCCCGAATATCAGGAAGGCGGTGCCTATGAAAAACCGGAATATTTACGTACCGACTTTATAATAGAAAAGGGAAAGGCATATGGTATCGACTTCAGTGCACGATACAGCTACGACAAGATTTACCTTTGGGTAGCCTACTCACTAGGATATATCGAACGTACCGACGAGGCCGAAGGAACATATAATCCGCACTACGACCGTAGGCACAACATCAATGCTTTGGCTACCTATACCGCCGGCGACTCGAGAGAATGGGAGTTTAGTGCACGTTGGAATTTCGGAAGTGGATTCCCTTTTACTAAAACAAAGGGTATATATGAGTTTTTGCCCTTCTATGATGTCAATTCCGATTATATCAATAGCAATGGAGAGTTGGGGGTATATTATTCGGCTATAAACGAAGGTCGGTTGCCGTATTATCACCGTTTCGACATTTCGGCAAAGCGTAAATTCTCGCTCGGTCGCAGGTCTGTATTGGAAGTCAACGCAAGTATAACCAATGTGTATAACAGGCAGAATATGTTTTACTTCAACCGCCTCACATTTGAGCGTGTTGACCAGCTGCCTATTATGCCCAGCATAGGTATGACTTTGACATTCTAAGTCGAAAGCAATTCCATAGCATGATATAGTTGGACGCATGTATATGTCCCAAAAACCTCGCCTCGATAACAAATATTCGAGGCGAGGTTTTGTTGTTTTAGACTGTGAAAATATTTTTCTTTGATTATTTAATAATACTTAAAATAATGCCTTTCGGCAAACGATGTTGCGAGGTTATTCCCCTTTGATGATAAATGCTTTATTTTCAATCACTGCACTTTTCCTTTCTTGAGAGTGTGTTGTCAGCTTCTTGAGAGTGCGTTGTCAAGAAATTGAGAGTGCATTGTCAAGAAATGGACTTCGCAATGTCCTTAAAATGCCCCTTAAAAGGGGATTTTTGGCACATGGTAAATTCTTAATTTTTTTACATTCGCACCAAGTTTTTTACCTTATATAAGAAGGAATATCCTACAATGAATTGGAACAAAAAAACATCAATCCTTGTTGCCCTCGATCCAATAGTCGGCATTCTTTATATTAAGTTCTTTGGGCGAAAATACAGGCTCTTTGCCCTCTTTCTTTTGGCGTTCGTAGCTGTACAGAGTACGTATAGCTTTGGGAAACAGCAGAAGTATTGCAAACATGTTAATCCACGCCATCATACCCACGCCCAAGTCGCCAAACTTCCAAGCCAACGTTGATTCGTTGAACGAGCCATACAAAGTGGACACAAGCAAGCATATACGCAAAAACCATATACCCGGCTTTGATATTTTGCCAAACAAATATACCAAACCCGTTTCGGCATAATAGTAATAAGCCATAAGGGTGGTAAAGGCAAAGAACAACAGTGAAAAGGCAATGAAGGCATTGCCGGTATTGGGCATAATGGTAGATACTGCCGCTTGGGTATATGATACGCTTGTTTCGGTTAGGTGTGGTGCATTTTGCACTATCATAGTTCCGGTGTTTTCGTCGATAACGTTGTACATACCGGTTGACAGAATCATCACAGCCGTGGCTGTGCACACCAGCAAGGTGTCGATATACACCGAGAACGATTGTACCAATCCTTGCTTTACGGGATGGGACACTTTGGCTGCCGCTGCCACTATGGCACCGGAGCCTTGGCCTGCCTCGTTGGAATAAACGCCGCGTTTCACTCCCCACATAATAGTGCTGCCCACTATTCCTCCAAATGCGGCTTCTAGGCCGAAGGCACTACGAAGCATAAGAGCAAAGGTTTCGGGAACACGCTCGTAGTTGACAATGAGTACTACAAGGGCTATCACCACATATATTATGGCCATTATTGGCGCCACCACCTGTGCTACATGGGCTATACGCTTGACCCCTCCGATGATGACCAATCCTAGTAGCACCATCACCACCAGTCCTATTAGGATTGGCTCAATGCCAAAAGCGTTGTAAAACGCAGTGGCAATGGTATTGGACTGCACTGTGGGCATAAACAGCCCCACGCCTATAACGGAGCAGAGTGCAAATACGGCACCCAACCACTTGCAGTTCAATCCCTTTTTTATATAATAAGCCGGGCCGCCACGGAACTCAGCACCCTGCTTTTCCTTATAGATCTGTGCCAATGTGGATTCCACAAAAGCCGTGCCGGAGCCAAAAAAGGCTATAATCCACATCCATACTATAGCACCCGGCCCACCAAAAGCTATGGCAGTAGCCACACCGGCAATATTGCCTGTACCTACTCTGCCAGACAAGGCCATGGCAAAAGCCTGAAAGGATGATATGCCTACTTTTTGGTCGCCACTGTTTTTGAACAGTAGTCGTACCATTTCCTTAAAGTGACGTACCTGAACAAACTTAGTAAGTATGGAAAACATCAATCCTGCCGCCAAGCATACAAACACAAACATCGGGCTCCATATAATATCAACCACAGTTGAAACAATATCTTCAAATGTCATATAATCAGTGTTGTTTTTATTGTTTTACATTAGTTTATTGCGTTGCAAAGATAATAAATCTTTGGCAGTTATAACAATTGTATAACCAAAATGCTTGTATAGATAAATATTATTTTTGCAGTTTTAGAAATAATTTGAGTATCTTTGCACATTGTTTGCGAAACATACACATGTATGTCTAAGCAAATGATACATAATGAAATTAATCAATAATAACACATATAAATAAGAAAGAAACTGCGATATGAAAGTAGCTGTAACACACGAAAACGGACAAATATTTGGTCATTTTGGTCACACCGAAACTTTTAAGGTTTATGAAATTGAAAACGGACAAATAGTATCATCGCAAGTAGTAGGTACCGATGGCCAAGGACATGGAGCATTGGCAATAATACTCAACGATATGCATATCGATGCTCTTATATGCGGTGGCATAGGCGGAGGCGCTCAAGCAGCATTGGCACAACTGGGTATAAAGCTATACGGCGGTTGTCAAGGAAGTTGCGACGAAGCTGTAAAAGCATTGATTGAAGGTCGTTTGGACTACAATCCCAATGTGCAATGCAGTCATCACAATCACGAGCATGGCGATGGTGGACACACCTGCGGTAATCATGGATGTGGTGGTGGACATTGCCACTAAAAAATACTCCAAAAGATTCGTTTCGGATAAATAATCGAAACGAATCTTTTTTTATTGCAAAGCAAATAAGAATGCCACACGAGGTAGATAAATTTTCCTCACGTAGTAGATGAAACTACATCGGGAGAGAAATTGAACTACATCGGGAGGTAATTTCAAGGGGGGGATGTTTAAATTTATACCCTATCATCGTTCGAACGACAATAGGGTATGATGGCAATGATGGTATACCATGAAAATAATGATGATATACGGCACAATTTAGTATCTTTTTTGTCGTTTCCCGATTTTAAATTGGAATATATTAATACATCAAATGAAGTTAAATACACATTGTAACGTTTCGAAAATAAAACTTATGTTGTTGCCAATGGCAATGTTACTATCGTCGTGTTCGGCAATATTTTATGGTACATCCACCGATGTGGTGGTGACATCGCCCGAGCAGGGCGAAGTGGTTAATCTTTTTGCCATAGGACCAAAAGATACTGTACGCTATAATACTGTAACATTGCCATATACCATGAAAGTGAAACATAGCAATCTGCCCCTTCGCGTAACGGTGGAAACAGCCGAGAATACGGTTGAGAATTTCACCATAGGAGCAGTAGCCAAAGGCAAAAAAGTAGCCAAGTTGGGGAAAACTGCTGCTTGGAGCGTGCTTGGTGCCACTGCCTTTGTTGGGGTTATAGTAACGTCTTTTACCGATCCTGTAGTAGGCTTGTATGTAAGTAGCTATTATGCGGCTATGTCGGTGCCATTCTTTGTTTTGGGATATACTACCGAAACCAATATTCCGGATGCACCGGAATATTTTGCCGATACACAAACAGTTAAGGACAAGGAAATAAAACCATCAATAATGGAATATGAAGTTGATGATGTTTACAACCTATTGAATGATTGCGATTACACTATGGCCGAGCTGAAAGCAAACTACCTTATTTCTAAGAAAGAAACTGCCGAGATATATTATTTGAGAGGTGTAACTTATTATAACTTAAGGAAACAAAAGAAAGCAGTACAAGATTTTGAGAAAGCATATTCTATGACAAATTCAAGCAAAGATTTTCAATTGCAAAATGCAATAGTAGAAGCATTGAGAAAGGCAAGTGATCGCAAAACTTGGCGAAAAGAAAAAACAATAGTTGCAATAAAACCGGAAAAATATACAGATACGTTATAAAAATGATGTTTTTTGCAGTATATTGTAAAAATCATCTGCTTATTTGGGCTGATAAAGCTGAAAAGCAGACAGCGTAAAAGACTGATATAATATTATTTGTTGTTTTTTTTACAAAAAAAAGAATCTATGTCGACAAATATTTGTACCTTTGCAAATTATTTTTGAATATTAATTTTGAGATATATTTTTTGCTATGGCTAAAATCATAAAGATAAAAAAAGGACTAGATATCAATTTGAAAGGAGCTGCTGACAAGATAGTTGTCAATAGTTTGAACATTTCGGAATATGCAGTAAAACCAACTGATTATATAGGAGTACGCCCCAAGATGTTGGTAGCCGAAGGTGATGCTGTAAAAGCCGGTACTCCATTGTTTTTCAACAAAAATAACGAGAGTGTTATTTTTACAGCCCCTGTTAGTGGAACCATCAAGGCTATACGCCGTGGAGAAAAACGCGTGATACAAGAAGTTGTTATCGAAACCTCGGGCGAAATGCAATACGAGTCGTTCGAAGCTGCAAATCCTTTGCAACTAAGCAAGCAAGATATTATCGATAAAATGCTTAAGAGTGGAACATGGACATTGCTCCGTCAACGTCCGTTTGCTACCATTGCTGATCCTGCTACAGACCCCAAAGCAATATTCATTTCGGGTTTTGATACAGCCCCATTGGCTCCTGACTATGATTTGCTATTGCACGGCAGAGGCGAAGTATTTCAAGCCGGTTTGGATGCTCTGTCCAAACTTACAAGTGGGAAAGTACATTTGAGTATCAATCCAAAAATAAATCATACAGGAGTTTATACAAATTCCAAGAATGTAGAAATACATCAATTTGAAGGAAAACATCCTACCGGAAACGTAGGAATACAAATAAATCATATTGATCCTATAAATAAAGGTGATATAGTTTGGGTGGTTAATCCTCAAGATGTTGCAACCATAGGAACTTTGTTTACCGAAGGTATTTACCGTCCCGAAAAGATTATTGCATTGTGTGGCTCATCGGTACGCAAACCTCAATACCACCGTGTTTATGCAGGTGCTTGTATAAGTTCGCTTGTAGAGTCGCAAGTAGAAGACCAAAATGTACGCTATATTTCTGGCAACGTTCTTACCGGAACCAAAATAGCAAAAGATGGTTTTTTGGGTGCTTTCGATAACCAAATCACCGTTATACCAGAGGGTGATAAATATGAATTTATGGGTTGGTTGACACCTGGTTTGTCTAAATTCAGTTTCTCTCACACTTTCCTATCGGGATTTGCCAATAACTTTGGTTCTAAGAAAGAATATGATATAGACACGAATATGCACGGCGAACGTAGAGCATATGTGGTAACAGGTGAATACGAAAAAGTATTGCCAATGAATATTTATCCTATGCAGTTGATAAAAGCCTGCGTTATTGGCGATATCGATGAAATGGAAGCATTGGGTATATACGAAGTTGAACCCGAAGACTTGGCACTTTGTGAGTTTATTGATACTTCGAAGACCGAGATACAAACTATTATTCGCGAAGGTCTAGAAACTATACGCAGAGAGATGTAAGAGCAAATACGCCCTATAAGAAGGCAGTTGTTCTTAAAAGGGTAGATAATAATATCAAGACGAATAGCCAGATAAAAGTTTTATTTGGCTATTCGTATTTAAATAAGTTCAATAATACTTGATTCATGAGAAAGATAGTACAAATATTCTTTTTGGTAATTATTGCCGGTTTGTTGGGTTGGGTTATTTCAGTAGATGTAGAACCTAAACCCATAGAAGTTCTTACTCAGCCGGTCGAAGAGCCTGCAATTACGAAAGACACATGTATAGGCGACTGTTCGCTATGCGAAATAGATTGTATATACGAACGTGATGATGCAGAAGATAGCACCGCCGAAATAACAACAATATCTACTTCTGAGTTTGAAGATGTATCGGCTGATACCGATGAGTTTGAAACTGTATCGGACAATGAGTTTGAAGAAGTAGCTTTTGTGGAGGAGGTCGATGCCGAACCACTTGTAAATAAATCAAACAAACGCTTGCTGGTAGTAGTGCTTAGTCTTTTTTTGGCTACTGCATTGGCCGGTATTTTTGTGGAATATCCTCGATTGCGAAATCTTAGATATTTGTTCTTGTTGGTATCGTTGGTGGTGGTAGGATTTGGATTTGGCGGAAGTTGTCCATGTATGCTTAAAAGTTTCGACAATACATTCCTTTTCCTTTTGGGACACGAAGTAAAATGGGCTTCGCTAGTATTGTTTTTAGGACTTATACCGCTTACATATGTATTTGGCAGAGTATGGTGTGGCTGGATATGCCATTTTGGTGCATTGCAGGAGTATATTCACAAAAATAGTAAATGGAACTTTTGGAAAACACCCAAGGCACAGAAGGTATTGTTTGGTGTACAAATCGGAGTTTTCGCAATATGGGTATTGTGGTTGCTTATAGCCCAAACATCATCTGTATGTAAATACGATCCGTTTGTAAAGATATTCAATTTAAATATCAATGGAGTAGTCAATTATATCGTAGTAGGACTTTTGATAGGTTTGTCTCTATTTGTCAATCGTCCGTTCTGCCGTGCTATTTGTCCTATAGGTTTTGTATTAGGTTGGGTGGCACGTATTCCGTATGCGCGTAGATTGCATATCAAAGATTCTTGCGTAGGTTGCGGCAAATGCAAAACTAAATGCGACAAAGGTGTCATTATTGGCGAAAAATTGATTAAGCATAGAGTGGATGCAAATGCTTGTATATTTTGTGGCGAATGCATGTCTGAATGCCCACAAAAAGGACTTACTACCTGCAAGGTAAAAACACAAGAAGACTAACAATAATGAAATAAAAAAACTTAAATTTATAGAGCTATAATAGATTGATAATTCAGCAACTAATATTAAGTGTAGGTATATAAAGGCAAGCATAAAACAATATCAAAGTAAATTATATTTGCTCTATCAAAAAAAATATTGTACCTTTGCACTTTGGTTATAAATAGTAATAAACGCTTTAACAAGCTATATTTCAACAAAAAAATACAAGCTAAATGAATAGTTTACGACAATTTATTGATAAGATAAAGCCGAATTTCGAGAAAGGTGGAAAATTTGAGAAGTTAGGTTCCACATTCGGCGCTTTTGAAACATTTGCTTTCGTTCCAAACGAAGTAACAAAGAAGGGGTCTCATATCCGTGACGCTGTGGATATGAAGCGTACGATTATCGTAGTTGTGCTGGCTTTGATACCTGCATTACTATTTGGTATGTGGAATGTTGGTTATCAACATTCACTTTCTATTGGCGAAACTGCTCCTATATGCGATACCATTTGGCAAAACTTTTGGTATGGTTTTTTGCGAGTATTGCCTATTATAGTTGTAACCTATGTAGTAGGGTTAGCTATAGAATTTACATATGCACAAATCCGTGGCCATGCTGTTAACGAAGGTTTTTTGGCTACAGGTTTACTTATACCACTTATAGTTCCCGTTACCATTCCGTTGTGGCAAGTAGCATTAGCTACAGCTTTTGCTGTTATAATTGGAAAAGAAGTATTTGGTGGTACAGGTATGAACTTTATGAATCCTGCATTAGTGGCTCGTGCATTCTTGTTCTTTGCTTACCCCAACTGTATGTCGGGCGACAAAGTGTGGATTCACAATGCCGGTGATGCTATATCCGGTGCAACACCACTTGGCGATGCAATGGTAGGTAATTTTGCTTCTATGCCATCGGTTATGGATATGTTCTGGGGTATAATACCAGGTTCTATAGGTGAAACATCTATTCCTGCTATATTGATAGGTGCTGTATTGTTGCTTGTAACAGGTGTAGCAAGTTGGAGAATTATGCTATCAATAGTGCTAGGAGCTTCGGCAGTAGGTTTGCTTATCAATGCTATTGGTGGCAACGGATACATGGAATTACCATTCTACTATCATTTCTTGATGGGTGGTTTTGCATTCGGTTGTGTATTTATGGCTACAGATCCTGTAACTGCTGCTCAAACAAATAAAGGCAAGTGGATATATGGTTTCCTTATAGGTGCGTTTGCAGTAGTAATTCGCGTCTTTAATCCTGCTTATCCGGAAGGTATGATGCTTGCTATATTGTTGATGAACGTATTTGCTCCACTTATCGACTACTATGTGGTAGATGCAAATATCAGAGCACGTAAGAAAAGAATGCAAGTAAGTAAATAAAATGATGGTAAAACTAAATAACAGAGAATATTGTCATGAAGAATTTTTCTAATAGATATATATTTATTTACGCTACTGTTTTAGTGTTAGTAGTGGCCGCTGTTCTTTCTACTACAGCATACTTGTTGAAACCTCTTCAAACCAAAAATGCAAATATCGAAAAAGTACAAAATCTTTTGGCTGCTATAAACATCGAAGCATCGTTCGATGAAGCCGAAAACATGTATAAAGAATATTTCAAAGAAGAGTTGGCAATAAACAAAAATGGTGATGTAGTAAGTCGCTATGATGTTGCCACCGATAAATTGGAAGGGGATGTGCGTCCATTTTCTATCGATGTAAAGAAACATCAAGCTTTATTGAAAGCAGGAGAAGATGTAGCATTTCCATTATATGTTTATGAAAAAGACGGTCAAAAAGGTTATGTAATGCCATTACAAGGAGCTGGTTTGTGGGGCGACATTTGGGGTAATATAGCATTGGCATCAGACTTCAACACTGTGGTAGGTGTA
>JAGCLZ010000011.1 GCA_017646685.1 Bacteroidales bacterium
CAGCAACAACAATGGGTGCCGCCATGGCACAAACAACAGAACCTTCATCTGTGAACAACAAGAAGGTGGAATTATCCGTGCACTTAGGAGGTGGAATACCTTTGGGATTTTGGATGGAAGAAGAACCACCAGTAATTGCGGAACCAGCCAAAGCCAGCTCGCCAATGGATGGAGTATTTTATGGTACTGCTGACATGGGAATCAACCTTGGGATAAAAGCCAAATACAATATTCCGCAAATTAAAGGTTTGGGAATAATGGCTACAGCCGATGTGTTTTTCAATACGAGCAACAACTACAAGTTGACCGATACAGAGGAAGGACACAATCATGTTACTATCTATAAATATCAGAACTACTTTAATATACCGTTAATGCTTGGACTTAACTACAATCATGCTATAGGTAGCAATTTGAGCATTTGGGGCGAAGCTGCCATAGGTGCTAACTTGAGAATAATTACAAACTATGAATGGGGTTTTGGTCCAGACGATACTCATATTGAACGCTATTATAGTTGGATCTATGAAAATACTGAAACTTTGGCTTTCCAAGCAGGTGGAGGTATGACCATCAAGGACAAAGTGAGCCTTGGCCTACACTACTATCACTTGGGCAGCAAAGATGTGATGGGTGTATTTACAGCCGAATATCCATTGGAACCAACGTGGGATGCAAGTATTTATCCTCATAATAATTATGGCAAACTTGATGCGTCAATGCTCGTAGTACGTGTGGGGTATCACTTCTAAAATATAAGTTCATACAACTTATGTAAAATGCTTTGACATTTTTGTATATCCAAAAATGATTAGTGATGAGGAAAATGGTATTTACAATAAGTTTGGTTTTAATGGTTGTCGTTTCAAATGCCACAACCACAAGTGATACTACTTATGCGAAAATAAAACCCGTGGGTATAAAAGATTCCTCTATACTTGTGCTGATAGATAAATATATGAATTACAAGCAAAAAGATTGTGCCGAATATTTAAATTTGGGATATTATACTGATTATTATTGCATCTATTTGTCTTTTTATGAGGAGAAATATTATGCCGATTCTTCGTCGTTTTCATTCTTAATCACTGTTTATCCGGAAGATGTGTTTTATGTAAAAGATGAATCTTACAACGGATTTCTTTCTGATATGTATTATTTCTATTATGCTGACAATCTTGTTGTAATTTCGACTGACTCATCAAGTAGAAATCGAAGAGCTTTCGAGAGACTTTTTGATAAACAAATAAATAAACAACCGTTGAAAGTGAAAACAAAGAATATAAACGAACAAATTCTTTCGGAAGGTGGAGGAGATGCCTTGTGGGATATTTTGTATAAAGATGATAAGTATTATGTAGTATGGAAAGAATGTTTTTCCGAATAATAAAACTCTATCAGATAACGGTATAAAAACAAATAAATAATGAAAAAATCATATATTATAGACTATCATAGTCCCGACATAGATCTTCAATCATTCAACCCTCAACCACACGATGACTTTGCTTTTGTACTACAATTGTTTGTAGGGATAGAGGGCGAAAAAGGAGAGGAGTGTTTTGATATTTTTGTTTGTACTCCCAAATGGATAGAACATAATTACACCAAGCAAACAATCATTACAGGACTGCATACCATTATAGTTCAAGAGTATAATTTTCCAAAAATAAAAGAAGCTATTGATGAGATATTTTGTGCAGAAGGTGCAACATGGCAAGAAATTACCAATCGAATAAGCTACTATGGGCGAAGCGAAATGGATTATTCGCATTGGTCTTACAATAAAAAATCTGTTCGTTGCGGAATGGGGATGACAGAAACATCTATCTAAAGGTAATCTAGTGAGAAAGAAATTAGAAAATTATAGAATTTGCATACTTTTTAGTGGTATTTTGCGTTTCCCAGTATGTCATAATAAATAAGGATATGAATATGAAAAAAATATTTCAATTAGTAGCTGCAATAGTATTGGTAGTACTTTTGCAGTCGTGCAGTAAAACTTGTGTTTGCACATCGCGTTCGCAAAACCTTGATGGTTCTATATGGGAATGGGAAACACGGTTTGAAGTAGTAGGAGGAACCTCGTGTGTGGAAAATGCCAAAGACAGAGACAGGCAGATACTTGTGGACAACGAAGGCAATGAATATTGGAGCTACGAATGCTATGAGGAATAATCTCGTGAATAATTTGGCGACAAGCAAAAACTAATACACTGCAAAAAAAAGTGATAGGTACAAATGCCACTCTGACAGGAAAAGGTTGGGGCGGCATTTTGTGTTCTATCGTATAGACTTTGTATGGTGTTATTTTCCTCAATATTTATTATTAGACTTTCAAAACATGTGTTTTGGATGTAGTAGCAACCATACTTATATTACGAAATCACAACCGCTGGCAGTGGTAAAGCATAGGGTTGTAAACTAAAAATAGAAAAACATTTGTCAAAAACTTGATTATTCCGAAAATATGTGTACTTTTGTAGTCCGAAATATGCTGTGGATATATAATATGTATACACCGCGAATTGTAGAATAAAAGAAATGAAATAAAAGATATGAAACGGATAATATTAGCACTTGTGGGGGTAATATGTGTGAGCAGTCTTTACTCTCAAGAACGGTTTACCATAGGCAATTTAACCTACGAGGTGATAGATAGCAACATGGTAAGCGTGGTGGAATGTCACCGCTCTGCAAAAGAAATAAATATCCCATCTACAGTGGTTCACGGGGAGACATCGTACGATGTAAAAACCATCGGATACGAAGCATTCAAAGAAAACAAAAAATTAATAGCTGTTACAATATCTGATGGTGTTGTCAGCATAGATAAATTTGCCTTTTATTATTGTGTAAACTTATCTTCGATAGATATTCCCAACAGTGTAAAGCACATTGGAAGTTATGCATTTGCATATTGTGTCGGTTTATCCTCAATCAAAATCCCTGAAGGGATTACTGTTTTAGAGCACGATGTATTCCGAGAATGTCTTGGATTAAAATCTATAACAATTCCCCACAGTGTTACAACAATAAAAAATGCAGCATTTTTGGGTTGTGTAAAACTCACCTCTATAGATATTCCCCCCAGTGTGACAGAAATAGGGAAGTATGCTTTTTCTTTTTGCAAGAGTTTATCCACCGTTGTTATCCCTCAAGGTATCACAGAGATAAAAAAATCTACATTCCGCAATTGCATAAAATTAGAATCTGTTGTCATCCCCCACAGTGTTTACACCATTGGCAATAATGCATTTGAGGGTTGCGTAAGTTTATCTTCCATAGACATACCGAACAGTGTAACCCACATAGGCAGTTGGGCATTTCATCGATGTTATAATTTATCGTCTATAAACATACCCAAAAGTGTAAGTCACATAGGCGGAGCTTGTTTTGCTAGTTGTAGCAAGTTGACATCCATTGTTATACCCCATGGCATTACTGTTATTGAAAACAGCACATTCAGCAGTTGTAGTAGTCTTGCAGAGATTGTTATCCCCAACAGTGTTGACAGTATCCAAAAATATGTTTTTAATAATTGTAGCAGTCTCGTTTCAATAAATATCCCGAACAGTGTTAAATACATTGGTTCTAACACATTCAATAATTGCAGCAATCTGACTTCAATCGTTATTCCCGACAGTCTTACTGTTATCAATTATAATCTATTTGAAAATTGCAGCAATTTGGATAGCATTGTTATACCACCAAGAGTTACAGCCATAAAAAATTCAGCATTCAGTGGATGTGGTAATTTATCATCTATCATTATCCCCAGTAGTGTGAAACACATTGGATTAAGAGCATTCGAAAAATGCAATATACTAACATCTGTTGTTATACCCAATGGGATTACCACTATAGAAGAGGGAGTGTTTTACGATTGTAGAAATCTGATTTCCGTTGTTATACCCCATAGCGTTCGTAATATTAAACTTAATGCATTTAGAAATTGCGTATACTTAGACGACTTCACACTGCCATCGACGGTAGAAAATATCGAAGTCAATGCTTTTTACAACACGGCATACTACAACAATAGTTCCAATTGGACAGATAGTATATTATACAAAGACAACTGTCTTATAAGTGTGAAATCAAAGTTGATAGACAAATATTCCATCAAAGATGGAACACGAGTTATAGCAAATGAGGCATTCATAGGTTGCAAAAATTTAACTTCGATAGAGATACCCAACAGTGTCACACACATTGGAGAATTTGCATTTTGCCGTTGCACGAAATTAGATTCAATTATTATACCCCATAGCGTTACACATATTGGAAGAAATGCTTTTTCTGTGTGCAAAAGTTTGTCGACAATTGTTCTAAGCAAGAACATTACATCCATCGAAGAAGGTACATTTAATGACTGCCAAAACTTAGCATCGATAAATATTCCCCAGGGAGTCAACCACATTGGTGAAAAAGCATTTACTTATTGTAGTAATTTAAAATCTATCAGCATCCCCACCAGTGTAGACACTATCCACCGAAGCACATTTGAAAATTGCAGCAGTTTAAGTACTATAACTATTTCAGACAGCATTGTATACATTGGCGAATATGCATTTAAAGGGTGTAAAAGTTTAGCAGAGTTTTCCCTGCCACCGTCGGTGAAAGTGATATGCGAAAAAGCATTTCACAACACAGCATTCTACAACAATAAAGACAATTGGACTGATAATGTGCTGTATAAAGACAAATGCCTTATCGGAGTAAAAAAAGGTATAAAAGGAGAGTGTATGATAAAAGAAGGCACACGACTGATAGCCATAAGTGCATTTGAAGGATGCAAAAAGTTGAATGCAGTGGTTATTCCCAATAGCATTACAAGCATTGAAAAATACACCTTTAATAGCTGTAAAAGATTAGTATCGGCAAGCATTCCAAACACTGTTACAAGCATTGATTATGGAGCGTTTATGAATTGTAAAGACTTAAGCACTATCACTATTCCCCATGGCATTACTGTTATTGAAAACGGCACGTTCTATGGTTGTAGCAATCTGAAATCTGTTGTTATTCCCAATAGCGTTACCACTATAGAACGTTCTGCATTTATGGGATGTCAAAGATTAGAATCCATTGAAATTCCCAATAGTGTAGAAGAGATAGAAAGTGAAGCTTTCATCGATTGTAGGAATTTAAAATCAGTCAATATACCTAATAATCTAACTACAATAAATTATCAGACATTCTACAATTGCAAGAATTTAA
The DNA here is from genome assembly GCA_017646685.1 of Bacteroidales bacterium. GTDB lineage: Bacteria > Bacteroidota > Bacteroidia > Bacteroidales > P3 > HGM05376. The sequence goes on from JAGCLZ010000011.1 coordinate 5,224, forward strand.
AGTCTATCACCATTCCCGAGAGTGTAAAAATCATCAAAGAATATGCATTTAGAACTTGCAAGAATTTAGACACCATAACCTGTTTATCATCAACACCGCCATATTTTTCTATAGAAGATATAAATATATTTCCCCTTCCCAACAATATTACACTCTTAGTCCCCAAAGGCAGTTTGGAGAAATACAAAGAATCCGATTGGGATTTTTATTTTGAAGGTAGAATAAAAGAAATGGAATAAAGATATGAAACGGATAATATATATAGTTTTATTGCTGCTAAACATCATAGCAGTAAGTTGTACAAACAATAATAATACTTTCACCATAGGCGACTTAACCTACGAAATAATGGACAATGATGAAGTATGCCTGCTACGCTGCAATAATACCACCGCCACAGCAATAAATATTCCACCAAAGGTGATGTATAAGAATAAGGAATACAATGTTAAACATATTTATTTTGAGGTGTTTAAAGGTTGTAGCAAACTAACATCTGTCACATTCCCCAACACTATTACGCATTTAGATATGTGGATATTTAAAAACTGCACCAACTTGACAACCTTCAACATTCCACCATCTGTAAGAGAAATATATAGATACATTTTTGATACAACAGCATTCTACAAAAACAAAGATAATTGGACAGGCAAAGCTCTATATAAAGACGGATGCTTGCTTGCAGTAGACACCACCATAAGTGGAGAATATACGGTATTGGAAGGTACACGACTAATATCTGATGAAGCATTTTGGAATTGTAAAAGATTAACCTCGATTATCATCCCCGATGGGGTTTCAGAAATTGGTTCATCATTCAGCTACTGCACCAATCTTACATCAATTCGTTTACCCAACGGCATTAGTCGCATAAAGTATGGCTCTTTTAGTGCTTGTAATAAGTTGGACTCTGTCAATATTCCAAGCAGTGTTACATATATCGGAGATTTTGCATTCAGTGGTTGCAAAAGTTTGACTTCGATAAATATACCCGAAGGTGTTACCTCTATCGAATCAAACACTTTCAATAGCTGCGATAAATTAGTTTCAATAAATCTACCAAGCAGTATCACTCATATTGGTGCTCGAGCATTTTATGCATGCGATAGTTTATCAGATTTCACCATACCATCATCTGTAAAAACCATAGGAAACCAAGCTTTTGAAAACACAGCATTTTTCAACAATAAAAATAATTGGACTGATAATGTACTGTATAAAGATGGATGTTTATTGGCGGTAGATAGTGCTATAAGAGGAGATTATTCTATAGTAGAAGGCACTCGGTTGATAGCAGAAAAGGCATTCAGAGGTTGCGAGGGATTGCAGTCTATTGTTGTACCCAATAGTATAAACAACATACCACCTGAAGCATTTATGTTTTGTAGCAGTTTAACCTCGGTTTCGCTTCCCAACAGCATAGATAGTATTCAATATCAAACATTCTTCGGGTGTAGTAGTTTGAAAAGCATTAAAATACCCGACAGCATTGTTTCTATTGAATATAGTGCATTTTACAATTGCAATAATCTGGAAAGATTTAATATACCATCTACGGTAGAACATCTTGGAGGTGAAGTTTTCTACAACACAGCTTTCTATAACAACAAAGACAATTGGGAAGGCGATGTGCTGTATAAAGACGATTGCTTATTGGTAGCCGACACATTATTAAGAGGTGCATACACCGTAAAAGAAAAAACACGTCTTATAGCTGATAGAGCATTTGACTATTGCAAAGAATTGACATCTATCAGTATTCCCAATAGTGTTGCACACATAGGTTTTGGAGCATTTTCAGATTGTTCTGCTCTAACCTCGATAGTTATTCCCCACAGCGTTAGAATTATAGAAAATATTACTTTTTATAAATGTAAATCTTTGACATCGATAGTTATTTCAAGTAGCATTACCAATATTGTAAATTGTGCCTTTGATGGTTGCAACAATATAAAAACAGTAACATGCTTAGCCACCGAACCGCCAAAATTTACCCTCTTTTTAGAAATATTTCGTATTGAAAGTGTTTTCCCCTACCCAAACGATATTACACTGTTAGTCCCCAAAGGATGCAAAGATAAATATATCAACTCCGATTGGAACAAGTATTTTGATGGCAGAATAAAAGAAATGGAATAAAAGATATGAAACGGATAATATTAGCACTGATAGCAATAACATGTGTGAATGTGATATTTGCACAAGATTTTGTCAAAGATGGTTTAAGTTACTCAATTGATGATATTAATAATGTATATACAAGAATAGTTGACACAAATATAGCAGACTTAAACATTCCTGCCAAGGTAGATTATAATGATAAAACATATAATGTTATTGATATTTCTGACATAGGCAGAATTACCTCCTTAAAGAATTTGAAAACTGTGAATATATCAGATGGAATCAAGTCAATATCTTTCAGTTCGTTTATGGGGTGTATAAATCTAACCTCTATAAGCATTCCCAATAGTGTAACCCACATAGGCATAGATGCTTTTAAATATTGTAGTAGTTTGACATCTATCAATATACCAAGCAATATGAGTAGCATTTCTGGATATGCATTTTATGATTGCAGCAACTTATCATCGTTCAATATTCCCCACACAGTAGAATATATCGGAACACAAGCTTTTCACAACACAGCATTTTTCAACAACAAAGATAATTGGACAGATAACGTACTGTATAAAGATGGATGTTTGCTTTCGGCAGACACACTGATAAGTGGAGAATATTCTATAAAGAATGGAACACGACTGATTGCTGCTCATGCATTCTTAGATTGCAAGAATCTGACATCGGTAGTTATTCCAAACACTGTTTGCAACATCAATCATTCAGCTTTCGAATATTGTGAAAATTTACACTCTGTAGATATTTCCAACAGCATAGAGCATATAGGCGGATTAGCTTTTAGGGGATGTAGCAGTTTGTCTTCAATAAACATACCACAAAGTATCAAAACCATTAAATATTCAACATTCGAAGGTTGCAGCAGTTTAAGAAGCATACACATTCCCAACAGCATCACGCATATAGAAGATGAGGCATTTAACTCTTGTACCAATCTAAGCAATTTTACCATTCCAACATCAGTAGAACATATCGGGAAAAATGCTTTTAGCAGCACTGCTTTCTACTATGACAAAAGTAATTGGAATGGCGATGTATTATACAAAGACAATTGTTTGATAGAAGTAAACAATAAAATAAAGGGCAAGTACACCATCATTAATGGAACACGACTAATATCCCAAGGAGCATTTATGAGTTGCACAAACTTAGTTTCAATTTCCATACCCAACAGTATCACAACTATTGAAAGTAATACATTCAAATATTGCTATAAATTAAGCAAGGTAAATATACCTAACAGTGTGGTACGTGTAGAAAGAGAAGCATTCTACAACTGTTCAAATTTAAAATCTATCGATATACCCAACGGTGTAAAATATATTGGAGAAGGAGCATTTAGTTATTGTTCAAGTTTAACCACAGTCTATCTACCCAACAGCATCGACACTATTGGAAATAATGCTTTTTCTGAATGTAAAAAACTAAAAAATATCACCTTGAATGATAATATAAAATATATTGGAGAGGGAGCTTTCACTTGCTGTTTAAAACTAACCTCTATTGTTATTCCCAACAGCATAAAAACTATTGAATATGGCACATTCAGATTTTGCAAAAACCTAACATCAGTTACAATACCCAATAGTATAGATACCATCAAAGATGCAGCATTTTTGGACTGTAATAATTTATCTTCAATAACCCTACCCAATAGTGTCAAATATATTGGTAACAGTGTATTTTTGAATTGTAGTAATTTGTCTTCAATAACCATACCACAAGGTATAGAAGTGTTACCAATAGGAATATTTGCCAATTGTATAAATTTGAAATCTGTCACATTACCTAACAGCATAAAGGATATAGAAGAATATGCTTTTAATTATTGTAGTAGTTTGAGTTCTATAGAACTACCCAACAATATTAAATATATAAAGACAGGTACATTTACAGGATGCAGCAAATTGACAACAATCACTATCCCAAAGAATGTTATAAAAATCGGAGATATGGCATTTCACAATTGCCCCAACCTTATCACCATCACTTGTTTGGCACAAGAACCACCGACATTGGATGGTAAAGATATTTTCCCTCTCCCCAACGATATTACACTGTTAGTTCCCAAAGGAAGTTTATATAACTACATCAACTCCGATTGGAACAACTATTTTAATGGTAGAATAAAAGAAATGGAATAAAAAGAATACTACCATGTGTTTTTATTATATCACGAGGTTGATTTATCTACATCACGTAGTAGCTGCATCTACATCACGAGGAAAATTTATCTTCCTCACGAGGTTTTTTTAAGGCATATACCTCTCAAGAAATTGATGATATACCGTCGTGCTTCCAACACCCTATCATGAAATAATTGGCAATAGGGTGTAAAAATTAATTCATCTAAAGGGTAAATGTTCATTGTTTATGTGGTGTTATGAAATGAAAAAAAAGTTTTGTTTTTTCAGCATACGCACAATAAAATGATATAAGAGTACGTTAATGAGACGTTTTTCTCTATTTTATGAATAAAAAAGAGAAATACTTTTTTGATTTGAATTAAAACGATTTCAATAAATGAAAAAAAGACAAATTAGATTATTAGGGACAAGTTTGATGATAGGTTTGATGGTAATGGTATCACCTATCAAAGCACAAAATCCTAATCCGGATGAATTGGCAGGAAAAGATGTAACTAAAAATTATATCAGTACAGCAATGCCTATACTGCTTATAGCTCCTGATGCACGTAGTGGTGGTATGGGCGATGTAGGTGTGGCAAGCACACCGGATGTATATTCGGCACATTGGAATAACGCCAAATTTGCTTTCATTGAAAAAGATATGGGAATAGGGATGAGCTATGTTCCATGGCTTCGTAAACTAGGTACAGCAGATATGAACCTTTTATATTTATCGGGATATAAACGTATAGACGAGAGAAGTACGTTGGCGGCATCGCTTACATATTTTTCGTTGGGTAATATAGAATTTACAAGCGAAGATGGTACGAGTATGGGTGTGTATATGCCAAATGAGTTTGGACTTGATGTAACTTATTCGATGAAATTGTCTGACAATTTTTCGTTGGGAGCTTCTGGACGTTATATACGTAGTGATTTGACCCAGGGTGTGGATGTAGGAACAACACAAACACGTGCAGGTAATGCTATTGCTGCCGATTTGGGTATGTACTATCAAAGCGAAACCAATATGCTTGATGTTCCGGGCGAATTGGCAGCAGGTTTGATGATATCTAACCTAGGTTCGAAGATATCGTATAGCGATGATGAAACAGAAAAGGATTTCTTGCCCACCAACTTCCGTTTGGGAGGAAGATATACAATGAATTTTGATGAATATAATAGTGTGTCGTTATTGGCCGACTTCAATAAATTGTTAGTTCCCACACCACCTGTATATGACGAGAATGGCGAAATTATTTCCGGCAAAACTGATGACGTAGGTACTATACAAGGTGCATTCCAATCGTTTTTTGATGCTCCGGGAGGATTGTCTGAAGAATTTCAAGAAATGCAGATTTCGGTAGGTGCCGAATATTGGTACGACAAAATATTTGCAGTAAGAGGTGGTTACTTTTTTGAACATGAGAATAAAGGTGGCAGACAATACATCACCCTTGGTGGAACAATCAAATATCAAAGTTTGGTTTTAGACATAAGTTACCTTATACCAACCACTACTTTGCAAACGAGTCCATTGGCCAATACAGTGCGTATATCATTGGCAATGAATTTTGATAAAAGAAAATGATGTAAAAAAATATAGTTATGACTGAAAAGGATGTTTTGAATTTGTTATGATGAAAACATCCTTTTTTATTTGCAAAAAGTTTTGATTAGATGACAAACACTATTGAACATAAAGATAGGCTATGTACACGTAACTTCATATCGATGTGTGCTGCCAATTTTTTGATGAGTTTCTCATTTTACATACTGATACCTACATTGCCATTTTATTTGATAGATACATTCAAAGCCGGGCAAAGTGTAGTAGGTATAATACTATCAATATACACAGTGTCGGTGCTTGTGGTTAGACCATTTTCGGGATTCTTGGCTGATACATTTCAACGCAAACCATTGTATTTGTTTGCCTACTTTATATTTGCATCATTCTTTTTTGGTTATCCATTGGCAGGTTCTTTGCTAGTATTTACAATTATAAGGGTAATACATGGGTTGGCATTTGGTATGCTGTCTACTACAGGCAATACATTGGTTATAGACATAATGCCATCATCACGCAGAGGCGAGGGATTGGGATATTTTGGAGTAACCGGCAATATAGCTATGGCTATCGGGCCTATGACAGGTTTGATTTTGAAAGATTTGGTTTCATTCGATTATATATTTATATTGGCAGCAATATCGGGCGCGATAGGTATTATTTTTGTATGCTTGATAAAAACCAAGCATCGTCAGCTACAAAAAAGTCAGCCAATATCATTTGATCGTTTTTTTCTTATGAAAGGAGTACCGGCATCAATATCATTTTTGTTTTTGGCTATACCTTATGCCATGACAAGTTCGTATATAGCTTTATATGTTTCGTCGATGGGTCTTACCTCTAATTCGGGTTTCTTTTTTTCGATAATGGCAGTAGGGATGATTTTGTCAAGAATAACATCGGGAAAACTTGTAGACCAAGGTTTTATCACTCAGAATATCCGTAAAGGTATAATTATAGCAATAGTAGCAATGGGAGGAGAGATACTGTTGGAAACACTATTTGCACAAAATTTCTCATTGGGATGCATAATGTATTATGTTGTTGCATTTATGCTTGGTTATGGCTATGGAACATTGTTTCCTGCGATGAACACTCTTTTTATCAATCTTGCATCCCACAACCGTAGAGCTACAGCCAATTCGATGTACCTTACAGGTTGGGATGTAGGTATAGGTATAGGCGCATTTTTGGGTGGATATATTTCGGAGTATTTCAATTTTGTTTCTATATATATAATAGGATTTGCATGTGCGGTAGTAGCTCTGATAGTGTTTATTACTTATGTAACACCTCATTTCATGAAAAACAAATTGATATAGAAATTAAACTTTCGCAAATAAAGTAGAATTTTATTTGTATATTTGTAATTGCTAAAGAAGTATCAATAATATATTTAACGCATAGTCAATCAGGCGATAATAACAATAAAGTAAGAATAAATAGAGCAGATAAATAAAAAAAGAAGAATATTATGAGTGACAAAAAGATAAAATTGGCTATAACTCATGGCGACATCAATGGTGTAGGGTACGAAGTAATAATAAAGACTTTTTCGGACAATAGAATGACGGAGTTTTGTACTCCTGTCTTGTATGGTTCATCGAAAATACTATCATATCATAAAAAATTATTGGCAGATAAAGATATATCAAACTTAACAAATGCCAAAGATGCCAAAGCTATAGTGGATAAGAAATTTAATGTCATAAATATTACCAATGATGAGGTAAAGATTGATTTGGGCAAAAGTACTGAAGTAGCAGGAGAGTTGTCGTTGAAAGCATTGGATTCTGCTTGCGATGATCTTGTGGCAAACAATGTTGATGTGCTGGTTACAGCGCCAATAAATAAAAAAAATATACAATGCCAAGATTTTGACTTTCCGGGACACACCGAATATTTGGAAAATAAGTTTGGTGGAAAATCATTGATGATGATGGTTTGCGATCGTATACGCATAGGAATAGTTAGCAGTCATGTGGCGTTGCGCGATGTTCCCAATGTAATAACCAAAGAATTATTGTTGGAAAAAATATCTGTAATGAACAAATCATTAAAACAGGATTTTGGTATAACTATGCCCAAAATAGCAGTATTGGCACTAAATCCACATGCTGGCGACAATAGTTTGATTGGCGACGAAGATGATAAAGTGGTATCGCCAGCCATAAAAGAGGCATACAACAATGGTATTCTCACTTTTGGTCCATACCCTGCCGATGGTTTCTTTGGTAGTTCGGAATTTAATAATTTCGACGGTATATTAGCTCTATATCACGATCAAGGACTGATACCATTTAAACTTATGTCGTTTACACAAGGTGTGAATTACACTGCAGGATTGCCATATGTGCGTACATCACCGGCTCATGGTACAGGTTATGATATTGCAGGCAAAGATAAAGCATCAGAAGATTCGTTTAGAAATGCTGTTTATTTGGCTTGTGATATATTGAAACATAGAAATGAATACAAAGAACTAACAAAGAATTCAATATAATAGTTAAAAGACTTATAATCCTTTGTAAATATTGGCTTTGTATTAGGAATAATAAAAATAATTCAACTAAAACAATCAATTATGAAAAAGATGAAACATATCGGTTTTCTTTTTATGGGTATTGCTTTATGTATTACAGCATGTACATCGGAAAAAGAATTGGCAAATAAATTTGTCGAAAAATTCTCAATGAAGAGTTATAATCCTACAGAGAAGATATATGTGAGTTTGCCTACATCGGTAATACACACTAATCAAACCCTTAATCAAATAGAAAATTTTTTAGAGTTGGATTATGATATTCAAGATAGTGTAATAGCTGCACATACTACCATTCTCAATACACTTGATGATAAAATTTTCTTACAACAATTCAATGATAATCTTTTATATCATTTGAAACGTTTTGGAATACCGATTGTAGTTGTAGCAGATCCCAAAGATATGCCTAAAGCTGTGGCAAACAAAATATACACATTGCAAATATTACAAATAGAAGCCGAAGAATTTGAAAAGAAAAGCAGGTCTGATTTTGAGGATAATACAAACAATATGTACTATTATTACGACTATGATTTGAAAGGATTTAGTACAAATGTATGGTATTTGATAAATGACACAACATCTGCTGCAGATAAAAAGGATGTTTATTTTAAAAACTTTGAAACCATTGAACAATTTGAAGGAACAATAAACACCATAAAGAACAATGTAGCACATGGCAAAGGAAAAATAAACAAACTTACAGTGAACGATGCATATAGCGAAGCTTACAAAGCAGGTGCTATAACTGCAGATAAGTTTTGTGAAATGATAATAAACGATTTTGTGAAAAGCATGATAAAAGGACTGCCTTCATATTATTATTACTATAATCCTGTAAGTAAAACGGTAACTCCTTACGACTATCAATATTACAAAGATACTGATTCATTTATAAAAATAGAACAGTAATAACAACTATTATACACAAAAACAAAAATATCATGATCAGACTGAAAAAGGATATGGAGACCATAAAGGTTGAAAATACTGGAAATATTGTAGGTACAATAAACAAAGAAATTATACTAACACCGGAAGAAATGTTGGACAAAGCATATATGTTCAACCGAATTATTGTTCCGGCAGGAAGTAGCATAAAAGAACATGCACATCAACCGGATGCCGAAATATACTATATTTTGGAAGGTGAAGTGTGTGTTACAGACAACGGAAAAGAAGCTATTTTACATAGTGGAGATGTTGTGTTTACAGGTAATGGTGATACACATAGTATAAAAAATATAGGCACTACCGATGCTGTATTTTTGGCTGTGATATTGAAATAAATTGTATACGCTTGATAAAAGAAATTAAAATGCAGACCAATAAACGAAAGATAATAAATGACCCTGTTTATGGTTCGTTTATGACATTGGATGATGATATATTGTACGACATAATATCACATCCGTACTTTCTTCGTTTGCAACGTATCAAGCAGTTGGGGTTATCTTATTTAGTATATCCTGGTGCTATGCACACTCGTTTCAGTCATACGCTTGGTGCAACATTTTTAATGGGATTGGCAATTGATGTTTTGAGATCGAAGAATATAGAGATAACACCAGAAGAAGCTTTAGCTGCAAAAATAGCCATAATGCTACATGACATAGGACATGGACCGTTCTCTCATTCATTGGAACATACACTGACAAAAAATATACATCACGAAAGTATTTCGAAAGTGTTTATGCAGAAAATGAACGAAGAATTTGGAGGAAAACTAGATATGGCTATAGCTATTTTCGACAACACATATCACAAACATTTTTTGCATCAATTGGTATCTAGTCAATTGGATATGGATAGATTGGATTACTTAAGTAGAGATAGTTTCTTTACAGGTGTATCTGAAGGAATCGTAGGAACAGAAAGAATTATCAATATGTTGAATGTGCATGACGATAATTTGGTAGTTGATGAAAAAGGAATATATTCAATTGAAAAATTTATTATCTCACGACGATTGATGTATTGGCAAGTATATCTCCATAAAACAGTTGTAAGTGCAGACTGTATATTGATATCTGCGCTAAACAGAGCAAAGTATATTTTGAGCAATGGAATAGATTTAAATTGTTCGAAACCATTAAAGTTTTTTTTAGCAAATAATTATACGTTGTCGGATTTTGAAACAGATAGTAATATAATAGAGCAATTTGCACTGATGGATGATTGTGATATTATATCTGCAATAAAAGGTTGGACAACCAATAATGATTTCATACTTTCTACGTTGTCCAAAAAACTAATAAATAGAAAACTAAATAGAATATTTATATCAGATAGTCCATTTAAGGAAAATGGTATAAATAATTGTATTCAAAAGATATCAGACAAATACAATATTTCAACCGATGATGCCAAATGGCTTGTTTCGACAGGCAATCTTGAAAATCATGCTTATGATTTCCAAGATCAAGAGATAAAAATACTTTTCAAAAGTAAGGAATGTGCAGGTATAAGTATAGCTTCAGACCAATTGGATCGACATTTTTTAGAAAAATCAGTAACGAAATATTACCTATCCTTTCCAAAGGAATTTGAGATATAATCAAAAATAAATAGAGAATATAATATTAATATAGACAAGACTATGGATGCAAAAGTAAGTATAATAATGGGAAGCACTTCGGATATGCCTGTAATGGAAGCTGCTTGTAAGTTTTTTGATGAGATGGAAATACCCTTTGAAGTAAATGCCCTCTCTGCACATCGAACACCGGATGAAGTTGTAGATTTTGCGAAAAAAGCCCATACTAGAGGTATTGAAGTGATAATAGCTGGTGCAGGTATGGCTGCAGCTTTGCCTGGTGTTATTGCTGCCGAAACTCCACTTCCTGTAATAGGAGTGCCCATAAAAGGTAGTGTTTTAGAAGGTTTAGATGCTACTTTTGCTATTATGCAAATGCCTCCGGGAATTCCTGTTGCTACTGTTGCCATAAACGGAGCGCTAAATGCTGCTGTATTAGCACTGCAAATAATGGCTAATGGCAACAAAGAATTGCAAGAAAAAGTGATCAGTTATAAAAAAGGCTTGAAAAACAAAATAGTAAAAGCCAATAGTGATTTAGCTGAAATAAAATTTAGATACAAAACAAACTAGATAATGATTACCATAGGAATAACAGGTACATTGGGTGCTGGAAAAGGAACTATTGTTGACTATTTGGTAAAAGAGAAAGGATATGTTCATTTTTCGGTGCGTGATTTTATTGTGGAAGAAATCAATCGTCGTGGACTGCCTATAGATAGAGATTCTATGACTTTGGTGGGGAATGATTTAAGAGCCAAATATTCGCCATCATATATTGCCGAGACTCTGTACTCAAAAGCTCAAGAAACAGGTAAAAATTGCATTATCGAAAGTATTCGTAATCCGGCAGAAATAAAAAAACTTCGTAATCATAATAATTTTTATCTTTTTGCAATAGATGCTGATCCTAAAATACGTTATGATAGAATAGTGAATCGGGGTTCATCGACTGATAATGTGTCATTCGAAACCTTTATATCCAACGAACAAAGGGAAATGACTTCAAATGATCCAACTAAACAAAATCTAAAAGCATGTATAGAACAGGCAGATTTTATTTTCTCAAATAATGGTAATTTCGAAGACCTTCACAACGAAATAGAAACTGTTCTATCCAAAATAACTTATCATCGCCCTTCTTGGGATGAATACTTTATGGAATTGGCAAATACTGCTTCGCAACGTGCTACTTGCGACCGTGGAAGAAGTGGATGTGTGATAGTTAAGGATAAGCAAGTATTGGTAACCGGGTATGTTGGCTCCCCTGCAGGATTGCCACATTGCGACGAAGTAGGACACTTATTCAACAAAACTATACATAGTGATGGTAGTATAACAAACCACTGCATACGTACTGTTCATGCTGAACAAAATGCTATATGCCAAGCAGCACGTCGAGGAATTGCTCTTGAAGGTGCTACATTGTACTGTAGAATGACTCCGTGTAGAACATGTGCTATGCTGATAATCAACTGTGGAATAAGACGAGTAGTATGTGAAAGAAAATATCACAATGGAAAAGATAGTGAAGATATGTTTGCACAAGCTGGAATAGAAATTGAATTCTTTCATGACGAAATTGAAAAATACGAAAATCAATAACACAATAAAAATAGATATTTAGCGTTTCTGATATAAGATAATTATAATTTAAATCATACAATAATGAAAAAAAAGACTTTTTTTATACTTACAATGCTTGTGATAGGGGTAATGTTATATAGTTCATGTGCACGAAATACTTGCCCTGCATATAGAGGTGCTGCAACATCACATCCAACAGGACCTAGAAAATAACCATAGTGTTATACACAAAGCATAATAGTATTATTTATTAAGAATATAGGATATATATATTATATCCTATATTTTTCTATAATGGGGGTAAACAAATGGCTAGAAAAAGAAAACCGGTAAGAATAGAAATGCCTCTCTCTATATCTATTGATGATATTTCGTTGATTGGATTTTTTTCCAATAATATCAAGAATCATCAATTGGCATATAGTCTTAATCGCACTTTTGAAATAGAATTATCAAGGGAGATAGATTTTGAATCGTACGATGAAAGTGAAAATATATTGTATCCATTTTCATCATATTATTGCTACGATGAAGATAGTAATATGTTTTATTTTTTGATTGAAACTCGAAATAACGATGATGTTCTACTACATCAAAATTTAGCGGAATATAACTCAATTTTGATGATAGCACATGGAAATCATAAACTGATAGCTGATAAAATATTAAACTATCCCGGTTCTATACCCGGAGTGTTTTTGTGCAAAGATATTTCCAAGATTAAGAATTTTCGTGATTTTGTAAAGAACTCATTTCTTCTTGATATTGATATATATATGAGGAAAATGAAAGAAATGGCCAAACAAAAGGAATCAAAGAGTAACGAACCAATATTTTTCCAACTCTAAAACTTATGAAAAATAATAAGGGAAAGTTTCTAAAACTTTCCCTTATTTATTCCGTCTTTTCTTAATTGATTACGCACCAATTAGAGCAACATAGGCAGCAGAATCCATCAACTCTTCCAATTCTGCAGGATTTGTCATGCGGATTTTTACTAACCAACCTTCACCGTATGGGTCGTTGTTTACCAATGATGCTTCACCATCATCACCTACAGCTGTGTTTACTTCCAATATTTCGCCACCTACAGGTAACAATACATCAGATACTGTTTTTACAGCTTCGATGCTTCCAAATACTTCACCTTTTTCAAGGGTTTCGCCTTCTGTAGTAATGTCAACAAATACGATGTCGCCCAATTCGTGTTGTGCAAAATCAGTAATACCTACGTATGCGATATCACCATCTTCTACTCTAATCCATTCGTGATCAGCCGAATACTTTAAATTTTCAGGTATATTCATTATTATATTGTTTTTTTATTTGCAGTAATAACTTGCATGCATAGCTGTCGAAGTTTTCGGCGTTTAGTACTCCTTTTGTCTTCATTTAGTTTCTGAATACAAACTACTTACTGCGTTTTAGTTATTTGTATTTTATTTATTTCACGGTGCAAAGATACAACTTTTTTTTTATTCTACAAAACGTAAATTTATACATTTACTTGCTTAATGTTCTACATACTTTGTTCTATTGGCTGATAATCCAAATGCAACTAGTATGATTAACTTATAAATTTTATAGTATAAATCTGGATTTTAGCTATATAGATTTATCAATGATTTTCTGTATATATTCTACATAGAATATATACAGAAAAGAAATAAATTTATCAATTTCTGTAGGTAGATATATTTCTTGTAGATTTTCTAACCCGCCGATTGTGAGATAAAATCTTATGCCAAAAATTGTCTCATGCTTGTATAAAAGTTTTTGTTCACTGATATAAAAGTTATTTATGGACATAATAAAACTATATCCCAAACTTTGAACATAGAATTGCTATAGAGTCGAGGGGTATCAGCATGGATTAAATACTTTTGCATGGGTATGAAAATCTTTCTTTTCAATACCCATAAACAAAACAACATTATTTGTTTCAAAAATAAAATATTAAATTGTTTTTCTGTTTTGGGAAATGTTTTTAGTTTTGCAGATAGTTAAGAAGATTATCGTTTGATTTAGATAGTGAATGTGCTGATGGCTTCTATTTCTTTTAACCGAATAGCGATACGATATTTTTATATACTGATATTATATTGCAAATAAGTGGAATAACAAATATGTATCCAAAATATTACTTCAAAGTAATTGATAATAAATGATTTTTGATAAAATATTTGAATTACGATTTGGAATAAAATCGTTTTTAATATGAGAAGATAACCATGTTGTTGGTACCAAAGAGATATGGCATAGATTCAGTTTTTACTAAAACTTTTTATACAGTGACTTATAGATGTTAAGGCATTGTTGTAAAAATAATAATGCCGGTTGCTTTTTATTTCCATCAAAAAAAACTATCTTTGCAAAAGATATCAAATGAATAGTTGGACGTTAATATATTAATTATTAAGCTGTGAGAGATTTATTGAGCGAACTGAATGACGAGCAACGCAAAGCGGCTGCTTGTATCGAAGGACCTGTGATGATAATAGCCGGTGCAGGTTCAGGCAAAACACGAACACTTACCTATCGGATAGCCCATCTGATAGAGGAAGGTATAGATCCTTTTAATATCTTGGCACTTACGTTTACCAACAAGGCTGCTGCCGAAATGAAGGAACGTATAATAAAACTAGTGGGAAATGATGTTCGCAATATATGGATGGGTACTTTTCACTCCATATTTGCAAAGATATTACGCTTTGAAGCTGAAAAGTTGGGATACATATCTTCGTTTACCATATATGATACCGACGATAGCAAGAATGCAATAAAGCAGATAGTAAAATCACTCAATCTCGACCCTAAAACCTACAACACTTCATTTGTACTTGGACGTATATCGATGGCAAAGAGTAACCTTATTTCGGTAGATGATTATATAAATAATGCCGAAATACAGCAGACCGACCAAGCATCGCGCAAACCTATGATTGGTGAAGTATATAAATTATACAATCAGCGATTGCGAAATTCTATGGCGATGGATTTTGATGATTTGTTGTACAATATGAATGTGCTTTTACGAGACTTTCCCGATGTACTGCTCAAATATCAAGAACGTTTCCGTCATATACTTGTTGATGAGTATCAAGATACCAATTTCTCACAATACCTTATAATAAAGAAGATGGCAGCCCGTTACCAAAATATTTGTGTGGTAGGCGATGATGCGCAAAGTATATATGCCTTCCGTGGTGCCAACATTCAGAATATATTAAATTTTAAACGCGACTATCCGGATGTGCGACTGTTTAAGTTGGAACAAAATTACCGTTCTACTCAAAATATTGTAAATGCTGCTAATAGTATAATCTCCAACAATCGAGAACAGATAAAGAAAGAGATTTGGACCGCCAATGATACCGGCAAACGTATACGCCTGCTAAGGGGTGAAGATGAACGCGAAGAGGGATTAATGATGGCAAACTCCATTATGGATACAAAGAATGCCGAAAATGTAGATTTTAGCAACTTTGCTATCCTATATCGAACCAATATGCAGTCGAGAGCCATAGAAGAAGCTCTTCGAAAAATGAAAATACCATATAAAATCTATGGAGGTTTGTCGTTCTACAGACGAAAAGAAATAAAAGATGTATTGGCATATCTTCGATTGGCTATCAATAACTACGATGATGAAGCACTGTTGAGAGTGATTAACTATCCTACACGTGGTATAGGACAAACAACATTGGACCGTATACGAGTAGCAGCAGCCGACAACGATGTAAGTATATGGACAGTAATAGAAAATCTGCCCTCGTTTGATTTGGGTATCAATACCGGTACTATGAATAAAATCAACGACTTTATGATGATGATAAAGTCGGCAACAGCCCAACTTTCGGTTATGAATGCCTACGATTTGGCCAAACAGATCATAGGTCAATCGGGAATATTACGTTTCTTGAAAGAAGACGAAGACCCCGACAACGCCAACCGTATAGAAAATATAGAAGAATTGCTCAACGGTATTCAGGAGTTTTGTGAAAAAGAAGATATAATAACTCCCGAAGAAGAAGAGGATGTGCAGATAAAAACCTTAGATTTATTTTTGCAACAAGTATTACTGCTTACAGATGAAGATAACGACAAAGAGGATCCCAACAAAGTGTCGCTTATGACTATACATGCTGCCAAAGGTTTGGAGTTTCCATGCGTATATGTTGCAGGTATGGAAGAAAATTTGTTTCCATCGGCACTATCTATTGCTAGTAGACAGGAGTTGGAAGAAGAACGTAGACTCTTTTATGTGGCTGTAACCAGGGCAGAGAAGATGCTTACACTATCACATGCCAAAACCCGTTACCAATATGGCAATATATCATATCAAGAGTTGAGTCGATTTGTTGAAGAGATAGATGATAAATATATCGATATTCCATTGCAAAAGACTAATTTGCCAAAAGTTGGAGACTTGCCAAAACCTTTGTTTGCCAAACGCAAAATCATATCCAAAGAACCTCTTAAGCGTGTGCAACATGGACCTACTTCGGGCAATACACCTGCTCAGATAGATGCTATACAGGTTGGTATGCGCGTGCATCACGAAAAGTTTGGATACGGAGTAGTGAAGAACATAGAAGGCGAGAATAATGATAGAAAAGCTACTGTATTTTTCGAAGCAATGGGTGAGAAGCAGTTGCTGCTACGCTTTGCCAAGCTATCTGTAGTTCAATAGACTGCATATTATGGGCAATATATACGAAATACTGAAAACACATTGGGGATACGATAGTTTCCGTTCTATGCAGGAAGATATTATAAATAGTGTTCTATCCGGCAACGATACTTTGGCTCTTATGCCCACGGGTGGGGGCAAATCGGTGTGTTTTCAGGTACCGGCGTTGGCTATGGAAGGTATGTGTTTGGTAATATCGCCCTTAATAGCTCTTATGAACGACCAAGTGGATAACTTGCAAAAAAAAGATATATCGGCTGCAACTATCACATCGGGTATGAATAGGTATGAGATAGAAATTGTGCTGAATAAATGTATTCACAACAAAGTGAAGATACTATATGTCTCGCCCGAAAGATTGAAGAATAAAATGTTTGTCGAGCATCTGAAACAGATGAAGGTCTCTATAATAGCTGTAGATGAAGCACACTGTATATCACAATGGGGATACGATTTTCGTCCTCCATATTTAGAGATTGCCAATATTCGGAAATATCATCCATATGCACCCATTATAGCACTAACGGCTACAGCTACTACAAATGTAATTGGCGATATAAAAGAGAAACTACTTTTTCGAAAAGGAAATAAAGTGTTTAGAAAAAGTTTCTATCGCGACAATCTTTCATATATGGTGTTGGCCGAAGAAGATAAATACGGTCGTATGCTACGTATAATAAAAAAAATAGGTGGTTGTGGAATAATATATGTAAGAAATAGACGTCGTACATTGGAGATAGCCGAATATTTGGAATCACAAGGAATGTTGGCTACACATTATCATGCAGGATTATCGGCCAAAGACAGAGAACGACATCAGAAAAGATGGCAAGATGATAAAGTGAACATAATGGTAGCCACAAATGCTTTTGGAATGGGGATAGATAAAAGCAATGTTCGATATGTAATACATTGGGATATCCCCGAATCGGTGGAAGCATATTTTCAAGAAGCAGGACGGGCTGGAAGAGATGGTAAACAATCGTATGCTGTATTGATGTACAACAATAAGGACATCAACATGCTAAAAGATAATTTTGAAAACAGCTACCCGCCATTGTCATATATACAAAATGTGTACAAGGCGGTGTGTAACTACTATAGGATACCCATAGGAGCAGGCAACGAATTGGCTTTTGACTTTAATGTTACGCAAATTTGCGAAACTTACAAGTTCAATATTTTACCTTTTATGAGTGCGATAAAATTTTTGGAAAGAGAAGGACTTATATCCATACCGGATACTGACGAAATGATATCTAAAATATGCATACTGACAACAAAGCAGGATTTATATAATTTTCAAGTATCGCACAAGGACTACGACAACTTTCTAAAAACGTTATTGAGAATGTATGGAGGCTTGTTTAGCGACTTTGTGCCAATAAACGAAACTTTTATTGCAAAAACATTACACTACAAAACTTCCGAAATCGAAACAATGTTGTCCGATTTAGAGAAACTGAAAATACTTTCATATAAAAAAAAGAGTGACAAGCCTCAGATAATATTCACCTCTGAACGTATAGATACTTCGTATTTGTATTTTGGAAATTCTAATTACAAATATTTGAAAGATAACGCAATTTATCGTATGAATGCAATGCTTGAATATATTACAAGTAACCAGCAGTGTCGCAGTAAGATACTATTGGGATATTTTGATGAAAAAGATAATGTGGTATTATGCAATAAATGTGATGTATGTATATCTCAAAAGAAAAAGAAAAAAGAGGAGAGGGGGGTGAAGCAACGTTTACTGTCATTACTGGCAACCTCACCTATGACCATAAGACAGATAGTAGAAGCAATGCCCGATATTCCAGAAGATGAAATAGTATCCACTATACGAACGATGATAGATTTTGGCAAAATAGAGATGAACTACGATATGCAAATATTTATTCCTAACAAAAACTAAATAAAGATTTTGCAGAAGGAAAACTCATTTGATGATTTAATTACAAAAACAATCATATTTACACCCTATTATCAATCCTTTCATGGTAGGGTATTTTGAAATTGATGATATACCGTCAATAATTGAGTGATATATTTGCTGAAAAAAAACGTTGTTTTGCAATCAAATTCTTCTCACGATCCAAGTAGAGCTGTTACGTGATATAGATAAATCTACCTAGTAATCTAATTTTATCCATTTGTTTGTTTCATTCTCAAAGCTGAGATTGATTCAATCAACGACTAAATGAAATTTTGCGATAATCGTGATAATAGTGTTCATATCAAGTTATTACAAAGTAGGAGATGATAATTAATTAACGCATGTGTGCAGATGATATTGAAAAATTATATTGCTATCAACAAAAGAAGATTTCGCAAAGCTTAGAATGTTGATAACATTATAATTCAAAAGATTGCATATTTTATCTATTTTTCGTACCTTTGCATGTTGTTTGCAACACAAAAGTTTAAATAAGACATTGTAATACAAAAGACTAAAAGAAAAGTAATGCAATCAAAGAACGAAAAAATAATAAAAGTTGATATAGAAACTCAGATGAAGAGTGCTTATATCGACTATGCTATGAGTGTAATAGTTAGTAGAGCATTGCCTGATGTAAGAGATGGTATGAAACCTGTTCATCGTCGTATCTTATTTGCCATGAATGAGATGGGGATGCAGCACAATAGTCCATACAAGAAAAGTGCCCGTATTGTAGGTGAAGTATTAGGTAAATATCACCCACATGGAGATTCTTCGGTATATGATGCAATGGTTCGTTTAGCACAAAATTGGAATATGCGTTATATGCTTGTTGATGGACAAGGTAACTTTGGATCTATTGATGGAGACTCTGCTGCTGCTATGCGTTATACCGAAGCACGATTGCAACAAATTTCTAATGAGATACTTGCTGATATAGATAAAGATACTATAGACTTCCAAAAGAACTTTGATGAATCGCTTGACGAACCAACGGTATTGCCAACAAGAGTACCTTTGCTACTAGTAAATGGAACAAGCGGTATAGCTGTAGGTATGGCTACCAATATGCCACCTCACAACTTGTCGGAAGTTATAGATGGAATACTTCAATATATTGATAATGAAAATATAACTATCGATGAATTGATGCAATACATTAAAGCTCCTGATTTCCCCAATGGTGGTATTATTTATGGCTACAATGGAGTGAAAGATGCTTATGAAACAGGTCGAGGACGTATAGTACTGAGAGCTGAAACAAGTATTGAAACAGATTCGAAAGGACGAAATATTATAATAGCCCACGATGTTCCATATCAAGTAAACAAAGCCGAAATGATCAAGCGTCAAGCCGCTTTGGTGAAAGAAGGTAAAATAGAAGGTATCACTAATATTCGCGATGAAAGTGATAAAGATGGAATAAGAGTGGTATATGAATTGCGTCACGATGTAGTTCCCAATGTAGTATTGAATAAATTATTTCAATACAGTGAATTGCAAAGTTCATTTGGAGTAAATAATATAGCATTGGTAAAAGGTCGTCCAGTGCTTTTGAGTTTGAAAGATATTATATCACATTTTGTTGATCACCGAATAGATGTGGTAACACGTCGAACTCGCTTTGAACTTGCTGAAGCAGAAAGAAGAGCTCATATTCTTGAAGGATTGCTGAAAGCACTAGATATAATAGATGAAATCATAGCTTTAATTAGAGCTTCACAATCTGTTGAAGATGCCAGAAATGGCTTGAAGGAAAAATATGGTTTTACAGAATTGCAAGCGCGTGCTATTGTAGAAATGCGTTTGCGTCAATTGGCAGGATTAGAACGTAAAAAACTACAAGATGAGTATGAAGAACTCATGAAATTCATTGCACATTGCAAGGAAATATTGGAAAATCATGATATTTTGATGGGTGTAATAAAAACTGAGCTAATTGCCATTAAAGATAAGTACGGTGATGAACGTCGTTCACGTATTGAATATGTAGCAAGTAATTTCCGCATAGAAGATACCATAGCTGATGATGACGTTGTTATAACCATTTCACACTTAGGATATATAAAGCGTACTCAACTAAACGAATACCGAACACAGAATAGGGGTGGTTATGGCTCGAAGGGTAGCGCTGTTCGAAACGAAGACTTTGTTGAACATATATTCACTGCAACAAATCATAATTACCTATTGCTATTCACTGAAAAAGGTAAATGTTTTTGGATGAGAGCTTTTGAAGTGCCTGAAGGAACAAAAGATTCAAAAGGAAGGACTATACAAAATCTTATAAATATAGAGCCTGGTGATAAAGTAAAGGCATATATAAATCTGAAAACATTATCGGATAAAGAATATTTGGATAATAATTACATTATTTTATGTACCAAGAAAGGTATTATAAAGAAAACATCGTTGGAAGCATACTCACGTCCTCGTCAAAATGGTATTATTGCTGTTACCATTCGCGAAGGAGATGAATTATTAGAAGCTAAATTAACCAACGGAACTAGCGAAGTTATGATGGGTTCGAAGTTCGGTAAAGTGGTGCGTTTCAATGAAACAACAGTCCGTCCAATGGGAAGAAATGCTTCCGGCGTAAAAGGTATTACACTGCAAGGTGATGAAGATGAGGTAATAGGAATGTTGTGTGTAGAAAATATGGCCGATAATATTTTGGTGGTGTCTGAAAAAGGATATGGAAAGCGCTCCAATTTGGAAGAATATAGAATAACAAATAGAGGAGGAAAGGGAGTAAAAACTATCAACATTACAGATAAGACAGGACAATTAATTGCAATAACTAACGTTACTGATGAAAATGATTTAATGATAATCAATAAATCTGGAGTTGTAATACGTATGAAAGTCTCTGATTTGAGAGTATTGGGCCGTGCAACACAAGGAGTTCGGTTGATAAACTTGAGAGAGACTGATGAAATTGCATCTATAACAAAGGTTGATACCGAAGAGGAGCCAACCGATGAAATATTAGATGTTGATAGCGAAACTTTAGATACTGCTGAAGATAAAACACTTGAATAATAAGATAACAATAATAATTAAAAAATAATAAACATATCAATCATGAGAAAAATAACATTAATTGCTGCACTTTTAGGATTGAGTTTTTCAATGAATGCACAATCTGTAAAATTACAAAGTGCTATTTCTGATCTTAGAAATAATCGTCTTAACAAAGCAAAGGCAAATATTGATGCCGCTGCTGAACACGAAACAACAAAAATGGATCCTAAGACATGGTGCTACAGAGGATTGATCTATTGTCAATTGGGAGCTCCTGATGTCAAAGACAAATATAAAGGATTGTGTGACAACTGTTTTGAAGTAGCATACGAAGCTGCTATCCGTTGTAAGGAATTGGATAAAACACAAGAATTTAAACAATACAACGATCAAGTTTTCAAAGCTGTAGGAAGTGCTTTTTACAACAAAACTGTTGATACATACAATGAGGCTGCTAAGAAAAATGATACAAACTTGTACCGTGAAACTATTCGCTTGGCAGAAGAAGTAATAAAAATCAACAACAATTCCGGAGATAAATCTTCAACAAGTGATGCTTATTGGATAGCAGGTTTGTCGGCTGAAATGTTGAAAGATAACAAAGCTATTGAAAAATATTACAAAACACTAGTACTTCGCAAAACTGATAAAGAACGTGTTTACAAGACATTATTTGAACTATATCGTTCAGAAAACGATACAACAAAGGCTATGAATGTAGCAAAAAATTATTCTACAAAAACAAGACCTGAAGATTTTCAATCACATCTACTTATGGCAACTGCTTATCTTTGGATAGGAAATACAGAAAAAGCAAAAGAATCTGCAAGTACGGCTGTAGAAAAAGTAACGTCTGCCAACGATTCTGTAAGGGGTTTGGTATACTGTCAAATAGGTAATATATTAAATGATGCTAAAGAATTTGAAATGGCTTTGCAAAACTTTAATCTAGCTATTGCAATGACTAATGGAGGAGACATAGTTAAGTTTGAAGCTAATCACGGTTTGGGTATTTTATATTACAATAAAGCTGCTGATTATATAGAAGCTGCCAACAAAGTTCCTGAGACAGATGTAACAGGAAAATATGAAGAGTTACTGAATTTATCAAAAGAACAGTTCAGATTGGCAATACCACATTTTACAACATCAATGAAGATGGTAGAAAATGACCAATATCGTGTGCAACAGTATGTAACTGCATTGCGTGCTTTGAAAACCATTTATGCTAGATTAGAAATGTACGATCAAATGCCAGAAATTACAAAAAGATTACAAGCAATAGGATTGGAAAATTAGTTTGATTATAAAAATAAGAGCAAGAAGGTTTATCTTCCTGCTTTTATTTTAGAATTATAACTTAACATAATGTAAATTATGGAAGAAATATTATGTTTTAAAACCTCGCTAGAATCGATTATATATGTACATCACGTCAATTCTATTTTTTTATCGCAAAATAGAGAGCTTTAGAAACTATAAAAAAAGTATATTATTAATAGCATTTCTATTTAATTCGCTATTTATTCGATGAATCAAATCCGACTTTTTATATGAAAGTTCATTCTTCAAAGCAGCTGAAGAAACCTTGAGATACAAAGTTTTATCTCGAAGTTTTATCTCTTTGGTAAGTTTTGAAATCAAATCACCGGCTATGGTATTGTATGCCTTAATTACATCCATTTCATTTACTTTATCAGTAAGATCACATTCATTATATACAAGCTTTATCAAATCGCCTAATGTATATTCATTATCTTTTCCCTTCATTTAATTTGCTTTTTTTTAGATTTACTGAACCGCTATTTTATCTTTTTCTACCGTAAATATTTTATGCTCAATTACAGAGTCTGTAAATATTTCTTCAACACGACCTTGCTGTGTATCTGTTAAGAATACTTGTCCAAAACATTCTTTTCCTACCAAATGAATAAGTTGGCGTACTCGTACCATATCCAACTTATCAAAAACATCATCCAGCAACAGTATTGGTTTTAGCTTTTTATTTTTTGCAATATATTCAAATTGAGCAAGTTTTAGAGCTAAAACAAATGTCTTCTGCTGACCTTGGGATCCAAATTTCTTTACCATAAACAACTCCTCTCCTATCTTAAAATTTAAATCATCTTTGTGAATCCCTATTGTAGTATACTGAGTATAAGCATCTTTTGTCCATGTTTCGCGCAATAAAGTCGCATAATTACAATTATGAATTTGAGAATCATATTCTATAAATACAGGTTCTTCGATAGCCGAAATCATTGAGTAGTAGCTATTAAATATCGGACAAAAACTTTCCAAAAATATTTTCCTCTTTTCATATATTGGTTGTCCCAATCTAACAAGTTGCTCATCCCAAAGGGACAATATTGTTTCATCAAAATATCTGTCTTCATAAAAAGTTTTTAGAAGTTTATTTCGTTGTTCCAGAGCTTTTTGATACTGTAACAATTGCTCCAGATACAAATTATCGGTTTGTGAAATAACTCCATCTAAAAATTTTCGCCTAATTTCGCTCCCACCCTGAATTAGTTCATGATCGTAGGGAGATACCATTACCAAAGGTATTTTTCCTATATGATCTGATATTCTTGAATATAATTTTTTGTTATGTTTGATTTGCTTACTTTGTCCTCGTTTTTGTATACATGAAAACTGTTGTATTTCAGATTGTTCTGAAAATATATAATTCCCATGTATTGCAAAATACGATTCATTATATTTTATATTTTGATTGTCAAGGGAGTTAAAGTAGCTTTTTGAAAACGACAAGTAATAGATAGCATCCAGCAGATTTGTTTTTCCCACACCATTATTACCAACCAAGCAATTGATGTTGTGTGAAAACTCAACTTCTATTTCCGAATAGCTTTTAAAATTAGATAATTTGATGTTTTTAAGATACATAGGCTATATATTTTCATGTAACCATTTAGCTATTTTTTCCATCAACCACATAGGTGTAGAGGTCGCCCCGGTTATTCCTATTTTGTTCATATAATTGAACATTTCTACCTCTAATTCACTTTCATCTGAAATAAATAGAGTATTATTTTTGACTTTCTTGCAATATTCATACAAGTATTTTCCATTAGAGCTATTTGTTCCTGATACAAATATCACTATATCAACAGAATTAGCAAATTCAACCAATTCCTTAGCTCTGTTAGATACTCTATTACAGATGGTATTGTAAGCAATAAAATTGCTATTGCCGGCTTCTTTACACCTCTTTTCCAATAATTCTATCAATTCTTGATATGTTTCCTTGCTTTTTGTAGTCTGAGAATAAAGGCGTATTGGTTTGTTTATATCTATAGACTCTATTTCATTCAGAGATGAAATAACAATTGCACTATTCTCAGTTTGTCCTTGTAAACCAATTACTTCTGCATGCCCCTTTTTTCCGAATATTACAATCTGACCATTGATATTTTTCATTTCTTCATAGCCATTCTTGATTCGTTGTTGGAGATGTAAAACAATAGGGCAAGTAGCATCGATAAGTTCTATTTTCCGTTCCTTTGCTTTTTGGTATGTCGATGGCGGTTCGCCATGTGCTCTAATAAAAACTTTAGCATCCGAAAGTTGTTCAAACTCGGAGTAGGTTATTACAGATAAGCCTTTTTTTGATAATCGCTCCACTTCTACATTGTTATGAACTATATCGCCCAAACAATATAGTTTGTTTGTGTTCAACAATTCTTGCTCTGCCCTATGTATAGCAGCCACTACTCCAAAACAAAAACCTGCATTTTGGTCTATTTTTATTTCAATCTTATCTTCCATTAACCAAAGTATTTTATTGTTATACAGCAAAATAAAGCCGTTACGCAATATTAATCACGCAACGGCTTATGTAATATAGAATATTTATTTATTTTCCGGAGTTTTCTTTACCAGCACGTATTGCAGCTAAATTAGAATTTACAACTTCTTCGCCTTTTCTATCAAAAATATGATGAATAGCTTCTTCTAATTTAGAAAATTCTATATCCAAAAATGGAGCTGCAGCGCCCAATAATACCATATTGGCACGAGCTTTTACTTCTTTTGCTATTTCGTTGGCGTCGAAAGATACAAGGTTTTTCACCTTCTTCAACTCGCTCATTACATTTTCTATCTCGGGATAGTTTTTAATGTTGATAAAAGGAGTTGAGTTTGTGATTATCCAACCATCTTCAGCTAAAAATGGAAGATAACGAAGAGCTTCCATTGGTTCGCTCGACAATATGATGTCAACTTTTCCTTCAGGAATAACGTCAGAATATATTTCATCGCTCGATAAACGTAAGTGAGAAAATACCGAACCACCACGTTGAGACATACCATGAATTTCAGATTGTTTCAAATGCAATCCCATATTTAAAGCAGCATCTGAAATAATTTTAGCAACGGAAACTATACCATCACCTCCAACACCGCATAACAATATATCTTTTTTCATCTTATTTTCTATTTTAGAGATTTACTATTCAATTATTTATTATTAAGATGTTTTTTGGCTTCAACCAAACACATACGACGAGGAATTATTACAGAAACACCATTGTATGCTATTTCTTCTTTCAATATTTGAACAAATTCTTCGTGGTTTTTCTTCAAAGGAACTACTGTGCGGATATGTTTTGGATCAACACCTAAGCCTATACATATGTTTTCCAATTTGTTGTTTGCCGATGAAGGTTGGCCACCGGTCATACCTGTGATTTCGTTATCCAAAATCATTACAACAACGTTGGCTTTTTCGTTTATACAGTCCAAAAGACCTGTAAGACCGCTGTGTCCGAATGTTCCATCGCCAATAACAGCTACTGATGGGAATACTCCTACTTCAGAAGCACCTTTGGCCATAGTGATAGATGCTCCCATACATACTGTAGTGTTGATAGCACCCATATTGAAACCTAGTGTATAACATCCGATATCGCCAAACACTTTACCATCTTTGTATTCAGCCATTACTTCGTTCAAAGCATTATAGCTGTCAATATGAGGACATCCTTGGCACAAAGCAGGAGGACGATTTGTAACAACAGAAGGAATTGGAGCACCGGTTTTTACAGGCATACCCAAAGCTTTAGCAACTTTTTCGGCATTCATTTCACCATCTCTGCGGATAGTTTCGTCCAAGCGTCCCATAACCTTTTTACCTTTGCCTAAGAATCCTTTCATCAATTCTTCTACAAATGGTTGGCCATCTTCCAATACCAATATTTCTTCACATTCATCATACAATTTACTCAAGAATGCATATGGCAAAGGATATTGAGTTATTTTTACGATTGGATAAGGACATTTACCACCTGGGAAGTTTTCCATCAAGTAGTTATAAGCAATACCGGTGGTGATGATACCCAACTTTTTATCAGTACCATCAATGTATTTATTGTATCCCGATTCTTCTGATGATTTTGTAAATTCGGCTTGCTTGTCAATCAAGTTTCTATATTGAACTTTTGCATTGGCTGGCAATAATACGAATTGTTTTGGATTTTGAGGGAAAGCTATTTCGTTTTGTTTCTTAGCTTCGCGACGAACGATACCTGCACGGCTGTGTGCCAAACGGGTAGGTATACGGTACAAAACAGGAGTTGACAATGTTTCGCTCAACTCGAAACCAAAATGTACCATATCGTATGCTTCTTGTTGATTTGATGGTTCCAACATAGGAATCATTGCCCAATGTCCATAGAAACGACTATCTTGCTCATCTTGAGATGAGAACATACTTGGGTCATCGGCTACTACTATCAATACACCTTTTGTTCCGATAATAGCTGCGTTCATAAATGGGTCGCCGGCTACATTCAAACCTACGTGTTTCATACATGTCATAGCACGCTTTCCGGCATAACTTACTCCGATAGAAGCTTCTAAAGCTGTTTTTTCGTTAGCACACCAATTTGCTACTATACCTTTTTCTTTAGCTTCTTTCGATTTCATTACATATTCTGTAATCTGGGTCGAAGGAGTGCCTGGATAACTATTGATAGCACTACCACCTGCATCGATGAATCCTTGTGCAATTGCTTCATCACCTAATAAAAGTAACTTTTGCATAATATCTTTATATTGTGTTTTTAATTATTATTCGTTCTACGTTGCAAAATTACGTTTTTTTTGTGGGATATACAAATTAAAAAACTCTTTCAAAAAGAGTTTTTATTAAGAATAAAAATAATAAACTATAAAACAAATATTTATAATGTACAAAAAAAGAAAAATAATTACTTATTTTTTCTCTAGTAAAAGCAAATAACTAGATAATATAGAATACAAAAATAAATCTTTTTATTCAATTTCTCCTATCCTTTCAGATATTCATCAAAAGTATTATCGGAGTATAGCACAATTATTTTTTCTATCTTTTTGGTATTTGTTCTTCCCATTGTAATGTTTTCATTGTCCAAATAGCGATTTTGAGAATCTATAAGCTCATTATTTATGGGTTCTTGTTTGTGTTCGTCTACATCGATGATTTCTTTTGCATCGTCAATTTCTAGTTGCGAAGGAAACATTGTGGTTTGAGTATCTATTTTATCGCTTATATACATTTCTCCTTCTCCCATAAGAAACCACGATGGATTAATTTCGGGATAGCGTTTGAGAACTCGCAATACAAAATCTAAACTCGGTTTATTTCTGCCGGATAATATGTGAGACATGCCCGATCTTTGAATTTTTATGGCTTGCGAGAATTGTGAAACCGTAATATTTTTTGCTTTTAATAGCATATTTATTCTGTCTATCATAACTTTGCGTTGATTTATTGATTTATAGTTTTGTTTACAAAGATACACAAAAAATCTGATACAATTGTAATATTTATAAATTTACATCTGTAAATATGTCAGAGTTGATAATATTGATTGAATTGATATATTATAATTGGTTGATTATACTATAATAATAAAAATTATCTCAATATAGTTGTAAAATCATCTCAAAGCGCTATATTATTAAAGTAAAACTACAATAATATTTAGAAATAAACTGATTATCATCTATTATAGGCTACCTATATCTGTATTATTATGAATATTATAGGCATTATTACATAAGTATTCGGTAATTTCGGAGAAAGTTTTACAAATGTGTTAAAAATATCGTGCAAATTACAATGTTTACATTTGTAATATAAAGATTAAAACCATCCCTTTAGAACCACAAACTATATATTAGCATCTATTAACCACAATAGATAAGACTTATTTTCTATAACATATTTCTCTGATTATCAATATTACATTAAACAAACACTACCTTACTCCTACTCAATTGGTGATATGTTAGAAAGCAAACAGCAGTATATTGTAAAATACAGATAGTATACTATAAAATAAAGTAGATATTATTCAGAAAAAATGCGTACCTTTGCAAACAAATATAGTTATACCAACTTTTAATATATATAGTCTATGTCTCTAAAAATTAACGGATTTATCATAATAAGCCTTGCTTGTGCCATACACAATGGTGTCTTATCTCAAACAATAGATACTCTTGAATTTGGCAATGCAAAGTATATTGGAGAAACCCTAAACAATCAATGTCATGGTTACGGAACAATGTATTACGAAAACGGAAGCACTTATGTTGGTAACTGGAAAAACGGTCTACAAGATGGAAAAGGTGTTTTTTACCAAGGAAAGATAAAGGTATATGAAGGCGATATGGTAGAGGGACGCATGGAAGGTAAAGGTAGCTGCTTCTATTCCGATGGCACCAAATACATTGGCGAAATGAAGAACAATCAAGCTACCGGAAAAGGTTCTATCTTTTATTCAGATAAAACAAAATATGAAGGTGAATTGCAAGATTTTACACCTAATGGATATGGTGTACTTACATCGGCTGATGGATCGAGGTATGAAGGTTCTTTTGTAGATGGAAAACGACATGGAAAAGGAAAGATATATACATCGCTAGGTAGACTGATATATGAAGGTGATTTTAAAAACGATATACGTGAAGGCTATGGAGTGCTGTATTATAAGAATGGTGCTAAGTATGAAGGTGGTTTTCTAAACAATCAATGTCATGGAAATGGTAAATTCACTTGGGCTACAGGTGAATATTTCGAGGGTGAATTTAAATACGACCTTATCAACGGAAAAGGAACAAAATACACCAAAGACGGCAAGGTGTTACAATCGGGATTATGGAGAAACGACCAATATATGAATGAACCAAAGATAAATAATTAATAAATTAAGCTGCTGATGACAATAGAAGAACTTACCAATATGCTGCAGAACAATATTTCCCGAGGAGTCATTGATACCGTTGTCAACTCGGTTTGTGAGGGAGATATTGATGTAAATGATATATTCACCCTTATGAAAAGTACGGATGATGATAAGCTAAAATTTCATGTAGCATGGGTGTTGGAGAAGTTGTTTTTAAAGGAATACAAACTGTTGTCAGATTTATTTACAGATATACTTGAATTGATTCCTACACTCCAACATATAGGTCAGAAACGAACACTGATAAAGATAATTGTTGTATATCTAGAACAAGTAGTCAAAGGCAAAAATATAGTTATAAGTAATGAATACTTCAGAAACTACGATTGGGAGCCAATAATAGAATCACTATTTGACAGTTTAATAGAAAGGGATATACCACCGGGGCTTAAAGTGTTATGTGGTTACGGACTTGCATACCTATCATTCCGCTATGAATGGATAAAAGACGAGTTAATGTATCAAATGCAATCACAACTCGATTCGCAAGCAATGATAACCGGAAATAAGAAAATAAATATTATACTTTCAAAGAAGTGTAAAACAATAATATAGAAATATTAATTAAATATATAATAGAAATAATATATACAACTATGGAACGTTGCAAACTATATCTAAAGCAAGGAAAAGAAAAATCGATACACCGCAAACATCCTTGGGTATTTTCGGGAGCTATAAATAAAATTGTAGGCAACCCCTCGGAAGGCGATTTGGTGGATATATACGACTGTCAAAAACAATATTTGGCCACCGGACATTATCAAAACGAGAGTATCATTGCTAAAATATTACAATTTGGCAATAATATTATCGATTACAAGTTTTGGAAAGAGCGTTTTGCTCAAGCAATAGACTATCGCAGACGGTTTGGATTTTTTGATAATCCTAATACAAATGTGTTTAGACTTGTAAACGGAGAAGGAGACTTTATGCCAGGACTTATAGCCGACTACTATAACGGGGTAATTGTTCTTCAAGCACATTCGGAAGGAATGCATAGAAATTTTAATGTGTTTACAAATGTAATCACAGAGCTTTTAGATGATAACGTTGTATCTATTTTCGACAAAAGTTCCTCGACCATACCATCGGGCAATAGCACTGATGGGTATATTTGGGGCAACAATCCTGAGGAATGGGAAATAAAAGAAGATGAAAATAAATTTATTATCAATTTTTACGAAGGTCAAAAGACCGGTTTTTTCATCGATCAACGCGAAAACCGTGCATTGGTTCGCTCGCTATCGGCCGGTAAAAGAGTGCTGAATACATTTGGATATACCGGAGGCTTTTCTCTAAGTGCTTTGAGGGGAAATGCCGAATATGTAGAAACTGTGGATATATCCAAGAAAGCAATTGCCCTATGCGATCGCAATGTAAAGCTCAATTTCACTGATGCAAAGCATAAAAGTGTTGCTTTAGATGTATTACCATATTTATCTGAAATAGATAATAATTACGATATAATAATATTAGATCCTCCGGCTTTTGCCAAGAACCATCGTAGCCTACAGCAAGGATTGAAAGGCTACAAAAATATAAACCAACGTGCCATAGAAAAGATAAAACCGGGTGGATTGATATTTACTTTCTCATGTTCGCAAGCGGTAAGTCGCGACGATTTCCAAACAATGGTGTTTACAGCAGCCGCTAATGCCAACCGCAAAGTACGTATCATAAAACACCTACCCCATGCCATAGATCACCCCATAAGCATATATCACCCCGAAGGAGAATACTTGAAAGGTTTGCTTATATATGTGGAATAGTAGTTGTAAGTACTATGTTTATGAGTCAAAAGTGTCATACTTAGCACCTCTAAGTATGGCACTTTTAGGTTGTAAACCTAGTACTTTTGATACCACCCCAAGGGACATAAAACAGAAAAGTCATACTTAAATATATTTTAAGTACGACTTTAATAATACTCATAATAAAACTCATTATTAATACCTTATATTCCAAAGCCAAGCATTATGGAATATCCTTCAAAACTCTTTCCATTCCTAAGACCTCCTTGAAAATCATATAATCCAATAGGCATACCTATTCCAAATGTAACATAATGTTCTTTTTCAACTATATACTTCACACCCATAAATATATCAGCTGACATTCCTATAGTTTTATTTATATTTTCTGGTTCATTTGCTACAGTTTTCCAATTATTTTGAGTAGTAAGTAAACCATATCTTAGAGTTAAATACATACCCAATTTATTGGTTACAGAATATTTCAACCTTCCTCCCATAGAAATTTTCATATATCCAAATGATTCAGAAGTGATAGGATTTCCTTCATGGGGGATGTCGAATATAGCTGTAGATGCAGATAATTCCCAACTAAAATTTTCTGTAGTATTATATAGTATATTGATATAAACGTTCATATCACTATAAGAGGGAATATCTTTTCTAAACATTGATATTGTAGGATAATTAATCAGAGTTGTTCTTCCATACAAGCATTCTAATGTATATTTTTTCATTTCCTTTATGTCAACTTTTTGAGCCATTGCACCAATAGTTATAAGCACACTCAAGAATAGTATAATTATTTTCTTCATCTATTCAATGTATATTATTATATTGATTATAAATTCACTGTTGTTTGATATTTTACCGGTCCGCAAACTTCGGGGTTGTAATAATCGTTTTCGCAAAGCCTTATCAGCAATGTATATTGTCCCGAAGGCAGATTGTTTATCTGATACGATGTATTTGCCAGGCACATGCAGTTGGTTACCCCTCCCATTTCTATCTCTTTCACCCAAATGGTATCGTTGGCAACATTGATGGAGACACTTATACTATCGTATCCACAGAAAACAACCCTGTTGTTGTGCGATATAAATACAGTTTTTCCATCGTTGTACACATTGAACGACTCTTCACTTTCACCATCTTTTGAATTTTGAGCCGGTGAATATGCACTTCCCATACAACCGGAATTATACACATTACTTACCTTGACCGATTTATTATCAGCGTCATTATCATCTTTACAACTTATTACAGCTACGCCTACCATAGCTACTACAATTGTAAATAATACTTTGTTTTTCAAATTTATCGTTTTCATCTTTCCTATATAATTTGTTTATTAATAATTTATCCCTAAAAGGAGTAACGTAAACTAAAGCATGCACTAACATTATATCCTCTTGACTCTTGAGGACTTAAGAGATTGAACATTGGCCGTGTATCTAAACTTACTTGAAGTGGAACTCCTTTGGAAGAAAAGTCGTATTCTATACCCAATTGTCCGCCTAATCCCAATGTAGGACCCTCGAAAGTTTTGTCGTAATGAACGAAATACAAACCACCCGAAGCAGCAGGACCTACATACCAATTAAAGTCATTTACAATATTAAATTTCCATTGATATGCAGCTGTAAGAGACAATGAAAAAGAATTATAATCATCACTTCCTATTGAAAATCCTGCGATGGCACCAAAGTCTATCTCCAAACGATTATTGTTCAATGGTTGTTGGTACGATAGTTCAGCACCTATTGAACTTGCTAATCCTGTTCCAAATCTTACCCCAATAGCTTTTTGTGCAAAACTAGTAGTAGCTATTGTCATTATTATCCCAAATGTTAGTAATAGTTTCTTCATTTCTATCTATGTTTTTTATGTTGTTTAATCTAATTTTTCAAATTGTAAATAATTCATTTTATTGTTGTAAAGCAGTCGCAGAGTGTCGCCCGAAACATGGAAGTTTTGCACCACCGATAAAAGATTCAAAAACTTATCGCCATCATAAAGTTCGTACACTTCAGTCCCTCCAATGTTTAGGAAGCAAAGCGAACGTGTATCAATATCCATTCTATAGCTACCTTGTATGTTATTAGAATACGAATGTCCTTCAAACTCTTCGTCATTTATAAACTTTATCCAATATACATTTTCGGAATTTTGCAACGGAAGTTTATCGTTATTATTGGCAATATCCACAAACTTAGTAAGATGCCATTTATGGCCTATAACATCATATTTGCTGATATTCTCCTTTTCTATTGGGTCTTGACAACCTATTACAAATGTCATCAACCCTACTACCATTGCACAAAACACTACTCTTAAACCACCTCTTTTCATTAGTCTGTATATTTTTTTAGGCTTAGAATCTATATATCAAACCAGCATTAAGCATAGAGTTGCCTTCTACCATCATACCGACAGAGTGTGAATAAGCATACTTTCCCCAGCTGTTTTCCAATACTATACCCAACCGTTTGATGGGATAATATGCAAATGATATACCTATACTATATTCGGGTTGAATAGTTTGGTATAATGTCCAATATCCTCCGAAACGTCCTTTTATTGATAAATCAACTCCATTACCCTCTATTCCGAACAATGATAACAAATGTAAATTAGCAGAAAGACCATAACGAACAGAAACTATTGTTCCTATAGAATAATAGGAATTGGATTCATACATATTGTCATATAGTTTTTTATAATATCCCGGTCCTAATCCTATATAAAATCCTGCAGTCAAATATTTATTTATCCTCCAAATATCGGCATCCAACATAATTGTATTTCCTGTAGCAAGTTGAGTAGGTATAGTTGTATTACCAATTATAGGTTCGCATTGTGTAAAACCACATCCCATATATCCATAGCTCAAACTTATGGTACGAGATTTTTGTTCTTCTTGTGCATTAACTGTATCAAACGTTACCAATAATGCAATTAGTAATATTGCTATTCTTTTCATTTTATATTTTATATATTTTTACTTGTCTTATTTTTATAATATTTATCTGTTCAGGTTTAGTTAGAATGAAATCATCATTCCTATACGATATGGATATGCATCCACTTTATCCAACATACTCACCAAACCCGTTTGAAAGAATGCATGGAAGTTTTTGAAACCAAACACTGCTCTGAAATCCAATTTAAAAGGAGCATAATGAGCATAACTGCTTTGGCTATAGATATCAGAATATTCCCCATCATTGAAATCAAGAGTTGACATAGTTTCTTTTATTCCCGTATGTTTGTTGTTATAATTTAATCCTCCAATAAATCCGGCTCCATAGAATAACGAATTGAATTTCATATTTACCATAAAAGGAAGTGTTATATAGCGAGCTACCATTTTTGAAGAAACACTGACATAGGCTCCATCGGATCCCATATTTTCATTAGTTATATATTCCATATCATTAGTACCATTGAAACCATTATCGTAATATATTCCATCAATAAACTGAAGCACATCAGATTCGTAGCCAATACCAAAATCGACAGATAAGCGATTTCCTGCCAAGGTATAACGTGCTTTTAGTTCTAAGACATATGCTGTACCGTACGAAATACTATAATTATAAGGTATACTACCTTTCATAAATGGAGCTCCGCTCCAATCTTGTGAACCCCAACCAAATGTAAATTCGGTACTCCAATAGCCATGTCTTTTCTTATCCATCTTGTTTTTTATCAATATATCCGATAGTGTAGAAGAGGCATTAACTGCATCACCTACAAGCGACACCTTGCTCAACGACTTTGGTTTTGTATCTATAGAGGCTCTTATGTCGTCGGCCGAGCCCTTTGTTTCTATATCATTTATAAATCCATTATCAATCAATATAGTTGAATAACTTTCAGCTTTTAATATAAGTTTGTCTACCGAAATATTGGAAACTTGTATGGTAGATAGCGATTCCATGTCAAAAGTAATATTGTTTGCATACAATTTGTTATGAAACTGCAATTCGGCATAGCTTTCCATTCTGATTATAGAATTTCTACGTCTGAAAAAGTATTCGCCATTTACATTTACTTTGGAATATCGTTTCAGATCCATCTCTTCGATATCATCGCGCAATACCAATCGTACTGTTCCGGTATTTTGTTTCAACACCCTAAGTATATCACCATCCACTTCACATATGGCCGATTGAGCTCTCGACTTCTTGTTCGTAAAGTAAAATACACAGTTGGAATCGCCTTGTGTTATTTCCACTCTTGAATAATCATCTACAACAATAGTTCTTATATCATCACCAAGCAACTGGCGTGATACATAAGTTGTATCTTTAGCTTCGGCAAATATAGAAGCTAAGCTCGTAACCATTCCTAATAATAAAACTTTTACTTTCATGTTGTCTTGTTTTTGTTTATCAAAATCTATATAGTATCATTGCCAGGTTTTTAACTATGTGATACCTTTCTGCTTATTTGTATTTGTTTATTAAAATATTTTCTCTACACGACTTGTTATAAACATAGATATTTCTTCTTTCTTTTCTTGGTATGCCAATTTTACATAGTCGGCATATTCAATCAAATCCGATTCCACTTTCGATTTCTTATCTCTAAACAATGTAGTAAACATCTCTTTAAACTGTTCGAGCAATGGCATAGGCTCGGCAATATCTAGGTCTGTATATTCACAATAAATGGTGTCGAAATCATCCATTGTATTTTCAGTTGCTCTACCTACATTGTACGCAATCAAACTATTGGAATACTCTTCCAAATACACATCAGTATCTTCATTTTGATCTTCGATATCCAATATATCTTCTTCGGTATTCATTGCATAGAATGTCTCTTCATCCAAATCTTCATGCATATATGTAGCAGTATCCATATTTATTGGTTCTTCTGCTATTTCTACAGATGATTGTTCGTTTTCCATAGGTTCCGATTCTGCTTGTGCCAATAACATAGTTTCGCTTTGAACATCCTTGTGCATTGCATTCCTTGTTGTCGACATTACTTCTTCCAATTTTTCGCCATCTATTATTGAATCAGAAATCATCGGAACATATTTTTCTTCAATAATATCTATATCAATTGCATTGTCGGCCAATACTATATTTTGTGTAGGTTGTTGCCTTTGCATCCATACCAATCCTACCGAAACTACAAACAATGCCACTGCTGCCACCGAAGCATAACGCACCCATAGTGGCATAACGAATGAAGATTTTGTTGGACGCATCAGCGAATCTTTGTCGTCGAAGACCAATTCTTCGTCTTTCGCAAGTGTGAAGAAAGGATCATACATGTCCATTATCTCCTTTAGGTCGGGGTGCTTAATTAGAAAGGTTTCCACCTCTCTTCGCTCCTCGTCCGAAAGTCGTCCTTCAATGTAACGAAGAAAATATAATTCGTAATTGTCTATGTTTATCTTCATTTATATAATTATTTATCGTCTTATAAGTCGGCCTGTTCCAACTACATCTTTCTTTATTTTTGGGCTACCCATATAGTATACATTTCCTTTTCCAAATATCTGGCAGGTTAGGAAATCTACAGCATATATATATATATCGCCACTACCGGAGTTTTCGCAAGTGCAGTCGCTCACTGCACAGTTTTCCATATTTATTTTTCCTCCGGCTGTTTGGAGTATGTTTGCTTCACCGGCTTTTCCCACCAATGTAATGTTGCCGTTTCCGGTATTTTCAATCTCCAACTCTTCTACATTTATCGCTTTCATGCTATAGATACGTCCGTTGGTAGTATTTTCTATCTTCAATTCCGGTGTTGACACTTCAGTTTGAACATCAAAACGAGCATTGCTATTGATGGTTATCATTTCCAATTTCTCGCTGCTTATTTCCACTACAAACTTGGTAGGTTGTATTTTGGTTCCTCTATATTTTTCTTTTGGTGCTACTATCAATGTGTTTACCTCTACATGTATGTCAAACATTTCATGCAGATTTTCGTCCAATGTCAATAATACTTGTGGTCCATCTTCCGATTGCGAATAACGAATATCGGCATCCACCATTATTTTTATCTTTTTAAAGTCTTGCACCCATACATCACGTGTTACCACATATTTATTACCTTTCAATGTGGAAGCAACGGATGCTGTAGTGAGATAATTATTCTTAGCCACACATTCATTGCATATAGGCATACCCAATAATGTTGCAAAAACTCCTATTATAATAATACTTAGTATTTTCTTCATATATAATTATTTTATTAATTCATTTTTCAATAATTCTTTTTTTAATGCCACCCTTGCTCTAAATATATATACTTCCACTTGTTGTATCGATAAGTTAAGCATCGCACTTATCTCTTTGTATGAATAACCTTCGATATCTTTAAGTACAAGTGCCGATTTCTGTATCGAGGGTATATTATCCAAAGCTTTGTACAAACAATCTTTGCTTTCGAACGACTCATCCATACTTGCAACAGTTTCTTTGAAAACATTTTCTTCATACTGTTTTACCACTTTCACATGCCTGAAATTACTATTCACCATGTTGTATGCGGTCGAAAATAGGTATGACTTGGTTTTTGCAACGTCGATATCGGAATGTTTTTGCCATAGTGATATGAAAGCATCTTGTACAATGTCTTTTGCCGAATCCCTGTCCATCCCGGAATATACCACGAAACGATACACATCGTCCGAGTACTTGGAAACGCAATCATTGTAGTCTTTTTCAGTCATATCTTTATAGTGCCATTCTTTTTATCTAAGATGTTTTTTCGTTCTATTACACATATAAGTCGTTTATCAATGCTTATTTATTACAGTTAATATCAAAAAAAATATATCTTTTCCTATAAATGACTAATTACCAATATGCTTGATTGTAAAAATTTATTCAATAAATTGTAATAATTCTTTTTCTATCTGTAATTGTACTCCCATGGATATTGATTCCAATCGCACTATAAAATTACCTTCTTCGCAATCTGATATCAACATTCCTTCCATATTTTCAAACGGTCCACCTATCACCCGAACCTTACTTCCTTTTTTCAACGAGGCCAAATTGTCAACATATAATTGTTCGCCAGATTCTACCAATCTCTGCATAGCATCAATATCCTTCTGTGTTACTACCGACACATTGGTTTTTGATCCAAACGATATAGCACGACATATACCATCAATTCTTTCAAGATAATATATGTCTTTCTTCATTACTTTCACGAATATATACGAAGGTATCAGTGGCACTTCCACCCATTTTTTTCTATCATGCCATTTGTGTAATTCCTTTTTCAGTGGAAGATAGGCCACATAGCCCCTCTCTTCTACTTTTGGCAATACATTCTTCTCGTTTCGAGGAAGAGTGTAGAAAGCGACCCACTGTGTAAAATTGTTATTCAACATAGTACATCTATTTCTTTATATATGACAAGAAGTCCAAATCCAACGAAATACTTAAAAACATAGTTACTTTCCATACATCGTTTGTCTGTTCGTCTATGGAAAAACCGGCGGGCAATAAGTCTCCTTCCTTAAGTCCCTCAACCAGAGCCTCATATTCTGCCACATTAGCACCTATAGCCACATGGAAGAAATCCAAAAATTTAAAACTTGGTCCTATATAGAAATTCTTAAACAGGTTGGAACCTCCAAATCCTATATATAAGCCCAAATCGTAAGAAAACTCTTGGTCGAAACGTTTTATTTTGGCTGTACTTGACGTGTCCAATAGTGTGTGGTTGAACAAATTGGTAAGATCCCAAAGCATAACAGATGCACCTGTTATAAAGTCAAACTCTACACTGCCACCATTTTTATTGGTTATCTTATATACAGTTTCCATACCATTGGCTCCCTCTATCTGTACCGGTCGTGTACTCCAATCGGGGGTACGGTATAGTCTCATTGCCAAACCTTGTATTACTCTCACCTTCTTTTTCTTGCTAGTAGCCTGCTTTATTTGGGCTTCAGCTTCTCGGGCTCGTTGTTCGGTATATTTCAGAGCCTCGTTGGTTTTAAGTATTGTTCTTTCGGCCTCGTTTAGTTTCATACGTAGTGTATCCGATAGCAGTCTGTAACGTTCTCGCTCTATACTTGCTTTCTGATAGTCGGCTATCTGCTTGTCTAGCGATGTTTCTTTATCAACAATGCTTTTTTGAAGATATTCTATTTCTCGTGTTTTGGCATCAATACTTACATTTTTGGCATTTACCAAACCCTCAAGTTTTACCTTATCAACATTGCTATTACTTATAGCATCTTGGTAAAGTTTTTCCTTCTCTGCAAACAATTGTTCTTTCTCTTGTAGGGCATTTATTTTCTCTTCCAATAAGGCATTCTTCTCCTCCAAGCGTTTTTGAAACGATGCGTTGGATACAAAAAGTGAATCGCACAACTGTTCCAATCTAATAATACGGCCAAGCTGTTTGTCGTTTATCTCGCTAATTGAGGATATTACATCATTTAATGAATCTATTACTTCAAAGTTCTTTTTAAGTTTTCGTATTTCGGACGATAGTGAATCTTCATTGTTTTCCAAATAGAATATTTTTTCGCTTTGCTCCTTGTTTTGCAAAGTCATAAGCGAAAGTTTAGTATTTAATGAATCTATCACTCTAAAGTTTTTGTTTAGGTCTACTATAGATAGTCTAAGAGTATCTTCAACCTTTTCCAAATATGATATGCGGCTTAGGTATTCATTGTTTTGCCTTGTCAATAAATTAATTACCATGTTTAATGAATCTATTGCTTTAGCATTGTTCATAGCCTTTATACCCTCTAGCGAGTCATGTTCCGATAGTCTTATTGCCATCCGAACGTTAATATCTAGCAAAGAGTCTTTGGTTTGAGACAGTTTCTTTATTCGCTCGTCTTGGAATATTTTGTTTTGTCGTAGCTCTTCTATAAGCATCGTAAGGCTATCAACCTTTGCGTTTAGCGTAGTTGTATAGGAGTTGTAGGCACCTTGTATAGGAGTTTCGCCTACGATGGTACTGTCTTGTTGTGCCTGTACATACTGCATTGCAGAGAATGCCATACATATAAATATCGAACAAATTCTTCTTACTGTCATATTTTTCATTATAATAAAATATTCTGATTGCAAATAGCTTATACATCTTTTCGCAACCACAACATATAATATTTCAATTTGCAAAGGTACGATTTTTTTGTCGAAAAGACTTTCTTTTGCTTACTATATTTCAGATTTTGGAAGAAAAAATCTCTTTTCTATCCCCATTACAGCACAATAACGACTTTTATGGATACTTTTTTATGTATCACGAGGGCGATTTATCTACATCACGTACTAGTCGGTTCTGCATCACGAGGGAATTTCATCTACATCACGAGTGATTTTTTTTGAGATGGTATAGCATCCTACAATTGACGGTATACCATTATGCTCATAATACCCTACCATGAAGCAATTGGTAATAGGGTATAAAAAAGTGGCAAATACCGGCGAAAAAAAAGATAGTGCCACTGCTATATAATGTCACTATCTTAGATTGTATTATCTTATTTTTGTGGATTATTTATCCTTCGTTCTCTACCCTGTTTTCTTTTGCTTCTTGCACATAGTCTTTAAGCGTTCCTATAAGTAGGTTTCCGGTACGCTCTATTGGTTGATAGAATAAGCTTTGCTCGCGTGTTTTGTCGGTAATTATCACTTTGTCGAAGTCAATAAGTACCACGTAGTACATCACCACACTAAGCATACACACACATTTGAGCAACCCAAATACCGAACCCAATATATTGTTCATTATTCCCATTTTCATCATTTTCATCAACCCTTCGATACATTTG
This sequence comes from Bacteroidales bacterium, assembly GCA_017646685.1. GTDB lineage: Bacteria > Bacteroidota > Bacteroidia > Bacteroidales > P3 > HGM05376. Next base: position 47,185 of record JAGCLZ010000011.1, read on the forward strand.
CCCAAAAACAACGACAAAAGATACACGGCTATAAAAGTAACAAAGAATGCCACAAGTATTGAATACTCGCCTTCGATACCAATAAGTGTACTTACGTATTTAGAGAATTTTATTGAACAATATATTCCTACTACAAGTCCTACCAAAGAGCTAAGCTCGAATATAAGTCCTTTTCTGAACCCTTTGTAGATGAACCACGCCATAGGAATGGCCAATACTATATCCAACCAATACATACCTATATCCTACTTATTCTGTTATGCTTATCTATAATCCCTTTATTTTGCGTATGGCATCCATGGGGTTGGCCGAGCCAAATACTGCACTGCCGGCTACAAGCACATCGGCACCGGTAGAGTACAGTTTTTGTGCGTTATCAATGCATACCCCCCCATCTATCTCTATCAAGCACGATGGATTCTTGCGCTGACGCATAGAGTCTAACTGCTCTATCTTACTGTAGGTATTTTCGATATACTTCTGTCCGCCAAATCCGGGGTTTACACTCATTAGTAGCACCAAGTCGCAATCTTGTATAATATCTTCCAGTAGAGCCACTGGTGTATGTGGGTTAAGTACCGCTCCGGCTTTCATTCCACTTTCTTTGATATGAGCTATGGTGCGATGTAGATGTGTACAAGCCTCATAATGAACGGTAAGAATATCGGCACCTACTTGTTTAAAACTGTCGATATACCTATCAGGATCTACTATCATCAGGTGTACATCCAAAGGCTTTTGGGCATATTTCTTTATAAACTTTATCACCGGCTGACCGAAAGATATGTTTGGAACAAACATACCGTCCATCACATCCACATGAAACCAATCGGCTTCGCTGGCATTCACCATCTCTATGTCGCGTTGCAGGTTGGCAAAATCGGCCGATAGCAACGACGGCGAAATCATTTTACTCTTCTGATTCATTTATGTAGTATTCTTTTTATTGTCTGTTTATCAAATGTTGCATTATCTGTACGGCGTTGGTAGCGGCACCCTTTCGTATATTGTCGCTTACCACCCAAATGTTTAGCGATTTTGGTTGCGAAGCATCGCGGCGTATGCGACCTACAAACACTTCGTCTTTGCCTTTGGCGTAAAGAGGCATTGGATACACGTTGTTCTGCACATCGTCGAGCACTGTTACCCCTTCGGTATTGCGCAATGTTTCAAACACATCGGCTATATCATAATCGTTGGCAAACTCGATGTTTATACTTTCGCTATGCCCTCCCATTACCGGCACACGCACCACTGTGGCTGTTATAGCTATAGCATCGTCGGCCAATATCTTGCGTGTTTCATCTACCAGTTTCTGCTCCTCTGTGGTATAGCCGTCGGCTTGAAAATCGCCCCCATGGGGAAACAAGTTTCTATGTATAGGATAGGGATATACCATATCGATGTTTTCCGTCCCTTGCTCCTCTCCTTCCATTTGGCGAATGGCTTTCACTCCCGTACCTGTAACACTCTGATAGGTGGATATTACCAAACGTTTTATGGTGTAACGAAGGTGTAGTTGCGATAGTGCTAATACCATCTGTATGGTGCTACAATTGGGGTTGGCAATAAGCCTATCGGTATCTTTCACTGCCGAAAAGTTCACCTCCGGAACTACCAGTGGCACCTCGGCATCTTTACGCCAAGCCGAACTATTGTCTATAACCGTTGTACCTACTTCCACAAAACGCTTGGCATAGGTGCGTGATGTGGTGGCACCTGCCGAAAACAGTGCATAATCAGGTTTTTGAGCTATAGCATCATCAACCGACACTACGGTAAGTTTACGCCCTGCAAAGTCTATCTCTTTACCCACCGACTTTTCGGATGCAGCTACCACAATTTCATAGCCTGATGCTCCAAAACCTCGTTCGTTCAAAACCTTCAACATCTCGCTTCCAACCAATCCGGTGGCTCCTACTACTGCTATTTTCATGTTTGTATTATTCAAAATGTATGTCTATATATATAGTGTACAATATCTATTGCCGATTGCACAGCTATCGGAAATCGTTGCAAAGGTACGCTTTTTTTTGCAATCGGACATCATTGTAGCAAAAGTTTTTCTTTTGGGCATTTTGACCTACGCTAGGCATACACATGAGGTACCAGCCGGATAACATCAATAGAATTTTGTGGTGTATAACAACTTTGCTATATATGGCTAATTTTGCCATCAACCGACAATAATGTTTCATCCGGATAGGCACTTGTTTTGTTAGATATATATATTTTTTTATTGCGAAGTACGACCATTGGAATAATCAAGCACATCCGTTTGAAAGTCAGTACACATCCATTTGCTTCTCAAACCTCCATTAATATTAGCTTACACCCCATAGTTTCGCATACCCAAACGCCTGCACTTTTGCCTACCAAGTATAAGGGTTTGCGAGTGGCAAACCACAAAAGTATGGTGGCTAATTATGTTATTTGGTAAAAGTATTTTGTTAAAACGCAATGACTGAGGCAATAAATATAACTACACAACGTTACAAAAAAATCATAATAAACAAAATTAAGTATTAATTAAAACCACAAAAAATGAAGAAGACCTTTAGAAAGATTGCATGCTTGATAGCGATAGCAGCAACAACGATGGGTGCCGCCATGGCACAAGAAGCAAAACCTGCAACTGCCGGCAACAAGAAGCTCGAATTTTCGGTACACCTTGGAGGCTCGATACCAATGGGTGGGTTTGAAACGTGCGACAAAGAATTACCTCCTTTTATGGTGCTTGGTCATAACAATTATGCACAAGCTAATATGGGTTTAAACTTGGGTGGTAAAATGAAGTACAACATTTCGCCGAACAACAGATTTGGCTTTATGGCTACTATTGACCTATTTTATAATTCAGCTTTTAGCTATGCGAAAGATTACAAGGATATAGAAGATATTCCAAGCTACATCAATATTCCGCTGATGCTTGGCATAAACTACGACTACAATATAACCACCGATTTGAGTATCTGGGGCGAAGCCGGTGTAGGAGCAAATCTTAGAATAATCACGCCTTGGACAGGCAAAGGTCGTACCGGCAGCAATGATTATCTTGCTTCGGAAGAATTAGCCTATGAATATAAGTACGATAATGCCATAACTTTGGCTGCACAAGTAGGCATAGGTGCAAAGTTGATGGATAAATTCAGTCTTGGTATTCACTACTATTATTTGGGATATGATGTAGTAAATGGAACTGTCAATTACGAAACCAATCATACCGAAGGGATTGAAGTTAAGAAGTCAGTTTTCAAAGGAATTATTGTCAATACCTCAATGCTTGTAGTACGCATGGGCTACCACTTCTAAAACAGAAGTTTATATATAAATAAAGCGAAGCAACAAGTTTGCTTCGCTTTATTTGTATATATTTATGTATAATAGTGTATTCTTAGCCGTTAGTTTGTGAATGACAATGCCATACCCTTAGTGGTATTTATCACCTTGCCATCGCTATATACTAGGTTGCCGTTTACAAAGGTTTTCACTATCTTGTTGGCAAATACATATCCTTCCATTGGCGACCATCCGCATTTGTACAACAGCGAAGGTTTATCCACTAGTGTAGTTTCGTTGGGATTTACCAACACCAAATCGGCACTATAGCCTTTGCGAATAAAGCCACGGCCTTCTATTCCAAATAATGTGGCAGGGTTGTGCGACATCTTTTCCACCACAGCCTCAAGCGATATTTTGCCTTGCCTTGAAAGTTCCAACATCGTAAGTAGCGAATGCTGTATGGATGGCATTCCCGACACCGATTGGAAATACGGACGTTCTTTCTCATCAATAAGGTGCGGAGCATGATCGGTAGCTACTGTGTCTATCCTACCCTCCTTCAAGGCTTGCAGCAAGGCATCACGATCGGTAGCCGACTTGATAGATGGGTTGCAACGTATCTTGTTGCCCTGTGTAGCATAGTCCCCATCCGAAAACCATAGATGATTGGGCGATACTTCGGCAGTTATATTCTTGCCATCTACTCCGCCTATGGATAGCAACTCCAGCTCCTTGCCGGTGGAAAGGTGAGCCAGATGGAAGCGAGTGTTGAACTTACGAGCCAGCTCCACAGCCTTTTTGGACGAGCGGTAGCAGGCTTCCACATCTCGTATCATGGCATGAACTGATGCCGGTGCATCATCGCCATACATATCCTTGTAACGTTGGGTGTTGGCCACTATAGTATCTTCGTCCTCGCAGTGGGCTACTATAAGTTTCGATGCTTCGGCAAACAGCCTATCTAGCACAGCATCGTTATTTACCAGCATATTGCCTGTCGATGAGCCAAGAAATAGCTTTATGGCAGCATATTCGGCCTTGTCTATTGCCAGTAGTTCATCTATATTATCGTTGGTGGCACCAAGCATAAAGCCATAGTTTACCACCGATTTTTGGGCAGCCATCTGTTTCTTATCGTCAAGCAGTTGACGGGTGGTAGTTTGCGGTTTGGTATTGGGCATATCCACCACCGATGTTACACCCCCAGCCACAGCAGCAGAGCTTTCGGTAGCGAAGTCGGCCTTATGGGTTAGCCCCGGATCGCGAAAATGCACATGTGTGTCTATCACTCCCGGTAGCATATAGCAGCCATCGGCATCTATCACCGTCGTAGTGTCGGCTGCTTGTATATGGTCCGATATTTGGGTTATTATTCCATTTTCTATCATTACCGATGCTACACGTCTGTCACCTTCGTTCACTATGGTAGCGTTATGTATAATATATGTTGCGTTTTCCATCATTGTTTGTTATATTTTTTTAGTTTTGAATCTGTATCTCATCTATCATTATCCATGGTCTTAACCCTTTGGCTTGGTGCCATGCCGGTATGCGACCTATGGAGCGTGCCACTATCTTGATATATTTCACACCCGTTTTGTTGACCGGCACAGCCGAGTGTACCACCTGCGAAACATTCTCTTTCTCATTTTCGGCATCAAATTGGTAATTAGATGATTGGTAAGGTTCGGAGTAGTTTACGCTGTCTGCCGAACAATATACCTCAATAGCTTTTGGAGCAAACGCCCAATTTTCGGGGTCGTGGGCAAAGGTTAGCATCACATTCTTCAGATCTATTGGACGCACAAGTTTTACCACAGCCACAACGTCGGAACCCGAAAATCCCAACCATCCTTTCTCCAAGTCGGCAGTATTGCCAAACTCGCCGTCAAACAATATTGTTTCCATATTCTTATTGTATGGGGTATTGGGGCGGTTCTCGAAAGCTACCGATTCTATAAAGTTGTAGGTAAACACCTCTTCGGCCACTAGCGATGGGGTAACACCTTTTTTAAAGGCACGTGCCTTTACGGTGGTAGATTTTTCTATCACAAAGGGTTTCTTGTACAGCATAGACTTCGGCGTAGGCTCTGTGCCATCCAGGGTGTAGCGTATCTCGGCTTTGTCGGCCGAGGTAAGCGTTATGGTCATTGGAGCATCAAAACGTTTCAAGCTCTTAGCTATCTGCGGCATCGATAGTATGTTGCTTTCCACCGTTGGCAGCTGTATCATTCTAAAATCAAATGGGCTGTGGTTTGTTTTTTCGTAGGCCAAGAAGCGCACCTTGAAACCATATTTCTTATCGTTAAGCACATTTTTGCTATCAATAGGTATTACCTTGCCATTGCCTAGGGCTGCATTTCTATAATCGAAATGTACCTCCCAATTGCCGTTGGACGTATTATTGATATTTGACTGCACACTGAAATCGAATGTACTATCCAAAGCATCGAAAAATATTCCTACATTGTCGTTTTCCAAACACATCCATCGGGTATCGGTGTGATTGCCGCTCTCTTGGGCTGTTTCGTAAGCATACGATAGGTCGGACGTGCTACTCTTGTATGTACCATAGCGGCCCGAGGCTTTCCTATCCATATATGTCTCGCCCGAAAGGCCAAACCACTGTGCCGCAGAGAAACTCTTTGGCACTTCAAACATCATCCCTACTCGAGGCACATTATTTACCAACTCCGACACCATAATCTCATTGTCTATTATTACATCGCCGGTACAGTATATTATTATCGTTTGTACAACATCAAATAACTTTTCATTTCTATGATTCCTATAAGACGATACCACATCTATATTTACCGTATACTTATCGTTCTGCTTATAATCCACCGTCGATAGTGTCCTTGTCAGTTTGTCCAAACCTATGTTTTCCCAATAGTTGGCAACATTGTTATCAGCCATATCTTTGTTTGTAGGTTCTCTCCAAAAACTCATTGTCGGAACCGATGCCAACACCTTTTCACCCTTGCAAGTAAGCGATGTTATCTGGCCGGTTTTAAGGTCAAAAACTATTGTTACCTCATCGTTATATACCTTTAGTTTGCTATTGTCGTTTTCTATTTTCAGCTCTTCCACCTCTATGGTCTCCACCTTCTCGCTACTTTGCTCGTCGAGGTATAGCTCGGTTTTCTCGTAAGGTTTCAGTTCCTGCTTTCTAAAAGTGGGCATATCCAACGCAAACTCCGCAAAGTCGTATTCATATCCACGCTTGTAGGCTTTGTTTTCCTTGGGTTGTTTCAAGGTAAATCGTATAAAATACTCTTCGCCGGCATATGCTTTCAGTTTAGGTATCTGAAGTTCAAACATCGTTGTTTCGCCCGGCTTGGTAGCCACAGGTATATCGCCCGATATCACCATGGGTTTGAGGTTGGAGAATATGGTATATTCAAATCTAAATTCTTTCAGTGTCTTATAGTCGTGATTGTTTGTTACCTTAAAGCGGCCTTTGGCCTTGTCTACCACCTCTACCTCTATACAGCCATACATCTTCTTTATCTCGGCAAGGTAAGGTTTGGCCACACCCCTACTGTCTATAACACCATGCAGCTTTATATCCTTTTGGCTTTCCCAATCATATAGTTCCATCTCGTTCCAGTAGGATATAAATCCACCGCCAAGCATAGCCGACGTTCTCATCTGTTTCCACATATTGCCGGTGCTGCCAAAGCTGTTACCTTGTGTATAACCATATTCGCTCATAATCAAACCCTGCAACTGCTTCTTTTGCGAGAAAGCAAGCAAATCATTGGCCGACTTATGTTTGGCAAACACAAAATCGGTATTGCTGCCGGTTTCGGTACCGGGATATACCACCGGACGCATATCATCCTTTTGATGCAAAAAGCGATACACATCTTCAAAACATATACCATTCTCGTTGGCATCGCCTATACACCATGCTATTACCGAAGGATGATTCTTGTCGCGCTCATACATGTTTCTGGCCCGTGCCACAAAGGCAGCAGACATATCCTTGTTGGTCGACAATGTTTTATCCAAATGGCATGGGTGCAAATTAGCTTCGTCAAACACATATATGCCATATTCGTCACATAGGTCGTAGAAGTATGGATGTTGCGGAGCGTAGGCCACCCTTACAGCATTTATATTATTGGCTTTCATCAGCTCCAGTTCCTTACGCATAGCTTCGGGAGTTGGAAAGTTGTTGTCCGTAACCATTTCGCCACGTACCACTCCGCGTATAGTGGTAGGGTTGCCGTTTATCTTTAGCACACCTCCTGTATAATCTACATTTCTAAATCCCACCCTACAGCCAAGGGTTTCTATCGTAGTCATTGTTTTATCTTTGAGCCGTAGCACCAATGTGTATAGATAAGGATTGTATTCCGACCATGGTTCCACATTGGCAAACACACCGCTTATCTCCATATCCACAGCCGAACGCTTCTGAAATTCGGCCCATTTGCCATAGCGGTCCACCTCCTTGCCTCGAGCGTCGAGCAAGATGGCTTCTACATAGTACTCGCCTTTGCGTTTCTTGTTTTCAAGACTTACATTGAGCTTCATAGAACCCGAGCGGCTACGTGGCTGATAGTCGCATACCACCCCGTAGTCGCTAATATTGGCCGATGGTTTGCTGTATAAAAACACATCACGTTCTATGCCGTTGAACGACTTTGGCAACTTTTCTTCCAACAGCGAACCTTCCGAATTGCTTTCTACCTGTATGATTATATTGTTCTTATCACCATCTTTCCATTTCAGGCAAGCCGTTATGTCGAAATCCGATGGCGTTTTGCTATCTTCGCTATAGCCCACATATATTCCATTGACCCATATGGAGTAGGCCGACTTGGCAGCCCCTATCTGAACATACACCGTTTGCCCCTCCCAATCGATAGGCAACGATATTTCGCGATAGTACAACCCCACATAGTTGTCCACCGAAGCGATGCTAAGCATATTTTTTATTGCCGGAGCTACAACCTTCTTTCCTTCCACAATCCAATTGCCCGGAACATTCATCCTACCCCATTTAGAAAAGTTGAGTAGCGAGGTATCTTCAATGTTTTTGCGTTCCAACACCTTGTTGCCCTTATGGAGTTTAAACAGCCACTCACCGTTGAGGGAGGCATAGGCCGAGGACTTTTTATAATCCAATTTAGATATATCCTTTTCATTGTCGTATGGCACCACATTTACACGCGGATAATATTTATTTTCTTCAAATGTAGTGTAGCCACCCAACTCCTCATCGTCCTGCGAATGCACATTAGGCACAAGCCACAATAGCAATATAAGTATAAACAAGCGTTTTAGTATCATCGTATTCTATGTTTACAAAAAAAATCTTTCGGTAATAGATAACTACATTTGTTGATTTTTATTGTACGAAGAATAAGTTCAAGCATTAACCCAACCTTTGTCATATCCCTATCTTTTAGCTCTTAGGCTCGTTCATATCATTTCTATTACGATAAAGTCTGCTATATATTGCGATGCATTGTTTCTATTTTTAGATGGCGATTTCGTTATTTGAGGGCAAATTTATAGGGGCGAATGCGATTAGCCCCTACATTATCGCTCTATCACACACCGCTTGTCGATGCGGTATTTCAAATTCTTCAACGCCTTTTTTATCTCTATCGATGGCTTATAAATAATGTGTGACTTTTTGATGGTTTTCAGATTTATATCTTTCAAATCTTCCACGGCAGTGGCATGCATCGATGGCTCGAGACAGCCCAGTTTGCCAAGCTCGATGCCACGACCTATTTGGAGATTTTCGATAACAACATCTTGCAATACCGACAATACAAAATCCACCTCCGAGCTATCCAGTGTGGTACGCTCGGCTATAAGGTCGCACATCTTTTCAAAGTTCAAACGTTCGGCTCCATAAAACGTTAGATAATACATTGGTTTTAACTCTCCATTCTTTGCAATCTTCTTTCTGAAAATACTTAATCTTACCATGGCTGTTTATTGTTTTAGTGTTATAAATTCAATATCTCAAATGATAAATCTGAAAACATAGGAGATAAATTTAAAAAGTCAAATGTATTTACCCCCAAAAACCCGGGTTTTCATTGTGTAAAGACCCGGGGCTTTTACCCTCGAACACTCGGGTTTTCAGGGCAAACGCACCACTTCAAATTAGATAATATAGACTAAAATAAATAGAATCTCGTTAGATATAAAACTAATTGAGAGTATATGGATATATCAATAATAATAAACAAAATTGAGGACCCAAGAAGGGAGCATGGAAAATGTCATTCACTTGAGA
>JAGCLZ010000120.1 GCA_017646685.1 Bacteroidales bacterium
ACTTCTTCGCCAAGTGATGTTACTTTGTACCACACTCCATCGTGCAAAACAGAATCTGGAATTACTATATCGCCCATATACAAATTACACGAGTTTGGATCTTTAACCACTGCCACCTCTTGTCCGGGTCTCGTTATCTTGTAAAAAAGAACTCCGGCCTGAAAGTCATAGTCTGAACTTTGGGCTTTAATACTTACGCCGACCACCGTCAGCAACAAAAGGGTAATTAATTTCTTCATTGTGTATTATTTTTATTTGTTATGAAATACTTTATTTCTGCCTTAACTTCTACTTAGCATAATGTTTGCTCGAAATTTCGTCTTTTTGGCATGATGCCATTGCTCCTGCTAATACTACTCCTAGTAGCATAGTTTTTAATGATCTCTTATTCATATTCTATGTTTATTTTAATATCTGTTCTATATTTGGCAATATTTTTGGATTTTTTGTTGATTTGTTTATAAACGATGTTATAGCCATTGACCTCTCTTTAGTTTCTATATCATGAAACACAAGCACCAATCCTGTGCTATACCTATATAGCAGCCTCGATATTGATTTATAATCATCTAAACTACTTATACTTCCAAACTTTTCCCTAACGTCATCCTTTCTAACATTATAAGTTTTAAGAAAATTATTCTCTTCATTCCCTAATCCTTCATCAATAATATCTTTTTCAATCCCGAGATTGAATTCCTCTACCAGATAATATACAGCTTCTTTTGTTTTTGGTACAAAAAGTGTAAGTGACGTTGTGGTGGTGTCGTTGATGGGGAATTTCATTATACATATCACCTTAACATCTGTCAGGTGCTTGTATTGTTTATAAAGTTCTGTTTGGCACATTGCTTTCGGTGCCATAGTTGCCGCTATTGTCATCAGCAATATTGCATATATATATATTCTATTTTTCATACTTTTATCTATGCTATTTTACCCCTATCGTCTATACTTCTATATACTTCTTTTACTGCATCTATAGTAGAGCAACCATCGTTGCAAAACACGCCCCATTGGTCCAATTGTGCAATTAAACCTGCAGGGTATATGTTGGTTTGTGCCACCGTTTGACCTTGGTATTCCATGGTGTTTTTGGGCATGGCCGTAATCATTTGTATAGTTGCACCCACCGTCAGTATCAAGCCCACCACTGCTGCAACGGCTCTGTATGTATAATTGTGCCAAATGCTGTGGTGTGGCTTTTGTTTCTTTTGGGTTGGAGGGAGGTTTTTTATAAAATTCTCCATTTCGGCTCTATGGCGGTGGCAGTAGCGTTCTATGCCTATGTATTGCAGTATTGCGGCATCGGCCTGCCACTTCGTTGGCACTTTGGCAGTGTGCAAAAAATAGCGGCATAGGTAGTCTATCTCGTCCTGCTCTATGCTTGCATCATAGAATTTTTGCAATAGTTTGTCTATCTTCTCTTCGTCGTTATTCATAATTATTCTATATTTTTTAAGTTGTTATCTATATATTCTCTAAGTTCTTCGTGTATTTTTTTTAATATCTTTCTTACTCCCGATTCCGAAAGGCCTACAATATCGCCCACCATCTTGGCCGAAAGCCCCAGCTTGTAGTATAAATCTATAATATTTTTCTTGTCTTCGGCAATGGCATTCACCCCTTCGTCCAGCAGTTCTATCATTATTTTCCGGTCGTGATCATCGTCGGAAGTATATACTAGAAATGTTTCGTCCACATCCGACAGCGGCACATTTACCACCTTTTTTCTACCCTCATCGGCAATGGTATTAAAGAGTATTCCAAATATATAACCATCTATATCCTTTACCTCTCTGAGTTTTTCTCTGCTATTCCATACCTCTACAATAGTATCCTGCACAATATCCTTGGCCATATTGCTATTGCATACAGCCAACACTGCAGTAGTAAACATCTTGCTCCACAACCGCAAAATACGTTCTTGTATCTCTATATCGAAATCGGACATCCTTTCTATCGATTTTGTTTAGGCAACTTCTAAAAATTGCTTTGCAAGTGATTTACGGAATACTGACTTCGTCGATGTTGCTATCGCTCGAAAGAGCTAATGCTTAGGCATTGCTCTTTACTCGCTTAATCGCAACGTTCTTGAGAAGATTTCTACTTTCTTTTGATTGAGCATAGCGGGCTATGCGATTGAAAAAGAAATAGAAAGATTCCAAGAAAAAACGTAAAGCACGCAAAAGTTCTTTCTACAATCAATTCAAATTCCTAGAACGTGGAATTTTTAGAAGTTGCCTTTATATAGTAGTCGTGTAAAAGACTCAAATCCGCACTTTTTTAACTATAATAATTTTTATACCACTGTAAAACAATAAAATATTTTTACACATACTTATTGCCGATAAGATTTGTATTAATATATGTTATCGCACGATTTTTTGCCATGTTTTCCATATCTATCAAAGTATCTTTGTCTGCTGTTTCTCTACATCAATGCGTTTTAGTTACAAACCATTTAGTAATATAAAAATTGTGTTTGTCGATATTTTTCAGGCAATTTATAAAGAAGATAAAGCGTAACGAAAGTGGGTATAGAGGGGGCTTCGCAGTATGAAGGGTAGAGAAAGTATAGAAAGTACAGAGGTGTATATAGAGGGGTAGATAAAGTATAGAGGTGTATAGAGATGAGGCTTCGCAGTCTACTAAACCACTAGACTACGAGTCTACAATTGACCACCGCCCGACCGTTGTCCGTTGTCCGTTGTCCGTTGTCTGTTGTCTGTTGTCTGTTGTCCGTTGTCCGTTGTCTGTTGTCCGTTGTCCGTTGTCTGTTGTCCGTTGTCCGTTGTCTGTTGTCCGTTGTCTGTTGTCTGTTGTCCGTTGTCCGTTGTCCGTTGTCTGTTGTCCGTTGTCCGTTGTCTGTTGTCTGTTGTATCCGGCGGTTTACGATATAAAAGTCCCATAGTTTTGACCCGTAAACCGCACACTTTCGACCCCTAAACCGCATGGTTTTGACCCCTAAACCGCATAGGTTTTTTCGAGAAAAACAGTAACAAATATTAATTCATCCAACGGAAGGTATCTATATATCTTAGTCATCTAACCTATAGAACATAAAACCTAGGAAGAAACGCAGTCCCGAAGGGAAGTCGGCTTGTGGATTGGAAAGGTTTATCACATAATCGGCCTTAAAGGTAAGGTGTATTTTTTCGTTCATGGCATACTCTACTCCCACCATTGGAGCAAGAGCCATAAAGCTGTATTCGCGATAAACGGCATCGCTTTCGGCAGCGAAGTCTGTGGCAGGTTCGTTTTGGAGTATGACGTGTTCCACAGCACCGCCACCAATCGTCATACCTGCAAAAGGCCACCAACGGCCCAACGGCCACACACAGTCTACCAACACACCACCCCAGCTCAACGACGATGTAGTGCCTTGCACACCATAGCGTAGGTTAGATACATAGCCTTCGCCCCCCACACGCAAATGCTTACCAAAGTGCAGTCGTGCCGCCCCTCCTATTCCAAAAGGCATACCTTCCACTTTGGAAGTGGTAATATAATTGCCATGAATGGTTTGCAAATCGAAACTATTGCTTTTTAGGTATCCTGTATGCACCATCATACCACCCGAAAAGCCACGATACTTTAAGCCTCCTTGTGCCAAAACAGATGATAAAACGGATGTTAGAAACAGTGCAACAATTAGATATTTCTTAGTCATAATATATTTATTCATTTTATGGTTTTATTATTCTGCCTATTATCAGTATTGCCAATATCACAAGCGATATATCCGATGTCACAGCCCAAAAGGGAGTTCGGAACACCTGGTACAATATAAATAACGGCAGTGTAAAAACTGCCGTTATCAACACCAATTTATCTTTTTGGTTTTTCATCTATCTACAAAAGATTGTTATTAAGCTTTTCTTACCCATACATCAACCGGCATACCATCGATAATTTCGATGCTTTGCTTGTCGGCCGAAACCACAGAGTCTACCAAACTTAGAGTAGCAGTAAGAGTTTCAGAGCAGATATAGTCCATATAGTTCTTTACTGCGTCGTTCCACTCAGCATTTTCACCAAGGTCTACAAGTATCTTGTCGGTAACTTCAAAGTCACTTTCTTTACGTATATTTTGAATACGATTTACAAGTTCGCGAGCTATACCTTCTTCTTTAAGTTCTTTGGATATAGTGATGTCTAAAGCTACAGTAAGGCTACCTTCGTTGGCCACTACCCAGCCGGGAATATCTTGAGTAGCTATTTCCACATCGGTCAATAACAATTCCACAGGCTGACCTTCTACTTCGAAATTATATTTTCCTTCTACTTCAATCTTAGCGATATCTTCTTGCGAGAAGTTGGCTACAGCAGCCGATATAGCTTTCATTATCTTACCATATTTTGGTCCTAATGTTTTGAAGTTCGGTTTGATACGTTTTACCAATATATTATTAGAAGCCTCCATAAACTCTATTTCTTTTACGTTTACTTCAGAACATATAAGGTTGCTAACAGCGTTGATTTGTTCTTTTATACGCTCGTTGCTTTCAGGTATCATAATCTTAGCAAGAGGTTGACGTACACGTATGTTTGTTTTCTTACGCAAAGAAAGTACCATCGACGATATTTGTTGAGCCAACTGCATACGTTCTTCCAAAGCCTTGTCTATAATAGTTTCGTCGGCTACAGGGAATGCTGCATGGTGTACAGATTCTACTTTTATCTTGCCCGATACTGTGTTAAGGTCGGTAAATAATCTTTCGCCAAAGAATGGAGCTATAGGAGACATTAAGCGAGATAATGTTTCCAAGCAAGTGTAAAGAGTTTGGTAAGCAGATATTTTATCTTCGGTATATTCGCCTTTCCAGAAACGACGACGACACAAACGTACATACCAGTTGCTCAAATAAGCATCCACAAAATCTTGAATAGCACGACCGGCCTTGGTAGGTTCATAGTCGTTGTAGTATGTATCTACATTCTTTATAAGGGTGTTCAACTCCGAAAGGATCCAACGGTCTATTTCAGGACGTTTTTCTATTGGCAAATCAGCTTCGCTATAAGTGAAGCCATCAATATTGGCATATAATGCAAAGAAACTATAGGTATTGTATAGAGTACCAAACAATTTACGACGCACTTCATCCACACCTTCAAGGTCAAATTTTAGGTTATCCCATGGTTGAGAGTTGGTAATCATATACCAACGAGTAGCATCAGGACCATATTTGGCAATGGTTTCGAATGGGTCTACGGCGTTGCCTAAACGTTTAGACATCTTGTTGCCGTTCTTATCCAATACCAAACCATTAGATACTACATTTTTATAAGCTACCGAGTCGAATACCATAGTAGCAATAGCATGTAGAGTAAAGAACCAACCACGAGTTTGGTCGACACCTTCGGCAATAAAATCAGCAGGGAATATCTTTTCGGTCATAAAACCTTCTTGTCCCATATAGTGATATTGAGCAAAAGGCATGGCACCACTATCAAACCATACGTCGATAAGGTCAGTTTCGCGATACATCTTTTGACCATTAGGTGATACAAGCACTACATTGTCGATATAAGGACGGTGCAAATCGAACTTCTTATAATCATCCGATTTGTATGGGTTTTCAGTCATAAATCCGGCTGCTATAGATTTTTCTATCTCAGCTCTTAGCTGTTCTACACTGCCTATACATATTTCTTCTTTACCATCTTCGGTTCTCCAGATAGGAAGAGGAGTACCCCAGTAGCGAGAACGGCTCAAGTTCCAATCTACAAGATTTTCAAGCCAGTTGCCAAAACGACCGGAACCGGTAGCCTCAGGTTTCCAATTGATAGTCTTGTTAAGTTCTATCATTCTATCTTTTAACGAAGTAGTGCGGATAAACCAACTATCTAGAGGATAGTAAAGCACAGGCTTATCGGTACGCCAGCAGTGAGGATAGCTGTGTGTATGCTTTTCAATCTTAAATGCTTTGTTTTGCATCTTAAGCATTATGCACAAACGAACATCCAAATTTTCGGCTTTAGCAGCAGCAGCTTCATCATACTTTCCATTGGTAGTAAACTGAGGGTCGTAGGCATTCTTCACCCATTGACCTTCATATTCTTTATATTCATCTACATGAACAAAGTTCTTTACAAAGTCATCGTTAAGCTCATCCATCAACCAGAATTTACCACTAAGGTCTACCATAGGACGAGTTTCATCTTTTTTATTTATCATGAACAACGATGGAATGCCGGCAGCTTTAGCCACCTTAGCATCGTCAGCACCAAAAGTAGGAGCTATGTGTACTATACCTGTACCATCTTCGGTAGTTACATAATCGCCGGGAATTACGCGGAAAGCTTCATTCTTACGGTTTTCCAACTTCTTGTTTTCGTCCATCGAAACAGGGTCAACCCAAGGGAACAACTGTTCGTAATGAATATCCAACAAGTCAGCACCTTTATATTCTGCTATAACACGGTAAGGTATCACCTTGTCGCCGGCTTTATATTCTTCGAAAGAAGCATCAAGCCCCTTAGCATCAAAATAAGCCGACACTCTGGCTTTAGCCACCAAGCATATCATAGGGTTGCCACTATATGGGTTGAATGATTCTAGTGCTACATAGTCGATCTTAGGACCAACACAAAGAGCAGTGTTAGAAGGCAAAGTCCAAGGAGTGGTAGTCCATGCCAACACATATAAATCCTTATCTTTGAAGTTTTCAGAAGCCTTAGCTCTTATTTCTTTTACAACCTTATTGTCATTATCCACTACTTTGAATTGGGCAGTACAAGTAGTATCTTTTACATCGCGATAACAACCAGGCATATTAAGTTCGTGCGAACTCAAACCTGTACCGGCAGCAGGGCTGTAAGGCTGTATAGTATAACCCTTGTAAAGCAATCCTTTCTTATATAGTTCAGAAAGTAAGAACCAAAGGGTTTCGATATATTCATTTTCGAATGTTATGTATGGGTCGTTAAGATCAACCCAATAACCCATCTTCTTGGTAAGCTCATCCCATAGGTCTTTATATTTCATTACCTCTTCACGACAAGCTCTGTTATAGTCATCTACCGATATTTTTTTACCAATATCTTCTTTAGTTATACCAAGATTTTTTTCTACACCAAGCTCCACAGGAAGACCATGAGTGTCCCAACCGGCTTTACGTTTTACGTAGAAACCTTTTTGAGTTTTGTAACGACAAAAAATATCTTTAATAGTACGAGCCATAACGTGGTGAATACCAGGTTGTCCATTAGCAGAAGGAGGACCTTCAAAGAATACAAAAGAAGGATTGCCTTCACTTTGTTTTAAACTCTTGTCAAATGTTTGATTTTCTTCCCAAAATTTGCGTACTTCATCGCCTATTTGGGCTAAATTTAGCTGTTTGTACTCGTTATACTTTTGTTGCATAGCTTATATTTTTATCGTTATAATTTTCAATTTATTATATTTCTAACTAGTTTTCAATGAAATAACCACAATATCCTAATATCCTAGCATAATACAAAGATAAGAATTTTCTTCAAATGATACAAACAACAAGGGAGTGCAAATAAAAAAATAAAGGGCATTGCAATGAGCAACACCCTTTACTATTCCAATATTGAAATCCTTATCAGACCTCTATATTGTGTATGTTTTGAATACTGTTATTCAATTAAAGTTTAATTTCAACAGGTTCAATCATGTTTTCAGGAACCAATATTTTGTCTAATTGTTCTTTAGTCAACAATTTGTGTTCCAAAACAAGTTCGTAAACACCACGTCCGGTTTCAGCAGCTTCTTTAGCAATCTTAGTAGATTGTTTGTAGCCGATGATTGGGTTAAGCATAGTAACGATTCCGATAGAACCTTCAACTAATTCGCGACAACGTTTTTCGTCAGCAACGATACCATCTATACAGAAAGTACGCAATGTGTCGAAACCGTTTCTCAATATTTCGATAGATTCGAATAAAGAGTAAACCATAACAGGTTCCATAACGTTCAATTCAAGTTGAGCGTTGTCA
>JAGCLZ010000121.1 GCA_017646685.1 Bacteroidales bacterium
TGGATTCAAATTCATAAAGTAACTTTCCACCTCTTCCCTTGTCTTTGTTCCCAAACGTCCGTTTATAATTATGTCGATGGGTTTGGTTTCATCATTCAGCAAGGTATATCCTATCTGAATATTATCTTTCAAATCTTTAGGTATAGAGTTTGCCGTTTCGTTCATCCATTTCTTGGCAGAGTTTATAAGTTCCTTGTCTTGCTGTTTTATGAAATTATCGGCAGTGCCATCCAAGAAAAGAAAGAACGGCTTAACGGGTGGATTCAGCGACATAAAGTAATTTTCCAATTCGGCAGGTGTCATCGTTAGGGAATATCCTCCTATAAATATATTAACTGGAGTTTCTTCATTTATCCAAAGACGCAACCCCATTCTGATAGTTTCTTTCATGTCATCAGACATGGATTTCTTTATTTCTTCTACCCAATCTTCGGCCACCAATATCAGTTTGCCATTTTTCGATTTTACGAATTTTACATCATCAGCCACCTCTTTTACAGCATTTATCAGTTCTGAATAAATATCTGTCGAGAAAGTTTTTAATGCTAGTTTATGCTCTTTTAGGATAGCTTTGGCATACTTTATTTTCTCGTTAGTATCAAGGTCGCCATGTAGTATTTGGTCGTTTCGCAGTGTTTCCGAATAGTCGTCCATTTCTTCCAAAAGGTCGTCGGGTATTTTATATTTCAACATACTTCTAACCGCAGGCCTCCACATATATCCATCCAGCCATTCCAAAATATATTCAGGAGCCCAATTCTTACACATTTCCAATATCTTCTTTTGTGTTTCTGTCTGTTCAAATATTATCATATAGCCAATGTTTCTGTCGTTATTATAGTATTAATCAAATCGAACGTTGTATTCATCTTTTATTTTCAAACTTTCCAATTCTGGGTTTATAAGATTCTTTTTTATTCCATCTACAAGTTCTTCAAATGTAATCGCATCATGAGTTTTCTGTAAAATACCTTTCTCTATATATCCAAATACCATTCCTGAAAAAGGGCCCGAAATACAAATTATCTGAAAAACATATTTCTTTTCAAAACACTCTGCCAATATAAAGGAATCTCGTCTTTGTGAACCATTCAAATAAGATATTGTAAATATTGTCCCTCTATAAAATATCTTATCGCAATTAATCTTTAAACTTCTTCCAAATTTAATTTTACATCCGTCTTCGATTTTCAAACTGTTCAAATCCGGACTCAAAATATTGTATTTAATTCCTTCTATAAGTTCTGTATATGTTATTGCTCTGCGTGTTTCTTTTAAAACTCCTTTCTTTATATAGCCCGACTGTGTCCCGGCACTATAGCCTGAGATGCAAACTATTTTAAAGACATTTTCATCGTCATGCGATTCTACCAATATAAAAGTATCTCGTTCCGGTCTGTCCCAAAAGAACGAAATTGTAAAAATAGTTCCTACATCAAATAGTTCGTCTATATAGTTTTTCTCATACATCGTATTTCTAATTTATCTCCAATGTAACACTTTCTATTATCCGAAACTTATTATTCCGGAATCAACTGAAAAGTCGGTTCGACCGGTGGATTCAAACTCATAAAGGAAGCTCCCAATTCACCAAGTCTCACCATTGTGAAAAAACTTCCTATACCGGTAGAATAACATATTCTTTTCATAACCTATTCAATTTACTGATGTATATCAATCCGAAATGAAATCATCTTCGTTGTAGAAAAAACAATTCTTGTTGTAATCCATAGCAAGTAGTTTGTTTTTCAACACTGTGTATAGTTCTTTATCCACCGCTGCCAATTCTTTTACTAATTGCATGTATTTTGGATTCATTGTAATCCTAAACAAGCAGAAAGCAGCAACAATTTGACAATCCTGATAATATGTTTTATTATTAAGAACACGTTCAAACACCGGTACCACCAATTCGCTTTGAGATATTTTCATGTGTTCAAAAACGTAGATAATAGCCGACGAAACGACTACCGGCGTACGACGTTTTTTTATAGTATCTATGCAGAAATCAAAAATATCAGCACTCTCTATGTTGTTCCAATTGGCACAATCGATAAGGTCCGACACAAATAAAAGATTTTTATCATGAAGATGTAAGTGTATATATTTCCAAATTTCCATCAATTGTATTTCAGTGAAATTCTCATACTTCTCTAAAATATCCCCAACGGAGAGTTTGTTTAAACTTTTACCATCAAGAATGATATTAAATACTTTCTTGGAAAGTTTGGGAACATTTAGTATCATATTTAATTCTTCGGTCGAAAGTATGTACCCACGTCTTTCTATGTATAAAAAATCCGGATTTGGCATATTTTGTTTTGTTTATTATATCGTTCTCGTATGCTAAACTACGTTTATTTTTCCATATCAATACTGCTGATAGAACTACAAATATTATCAATATCTGCCTTGATAGGTTCCAACGTCGGGTCGATTCCCATCGCTTGCAAAATACCTTCGATACAACACTTTAATTTACAGCTATCGCCTATCGATTCGATTATTCCGGGTATATAATTTCGATACTCATTTTCCAAAACATCATCATCTACACACAAAGGATTCCATTCTGATAGAATATTATTTATTTTCAATTCTTTTTCTTTCATACTTTTTTTCTCGTTAGTTTTCGGTTTGCAAAGATACACATTTTCTTTGAATCAATTATAGACAGTCATCTTTATTATTTTCTTTCTCCCGTTTTGCAATCCGGTGTTGCCCGCCTTTCATTACTCAATGTTCGAGAATAGAATCAAGTTTGTTCGACGAAGGTAGTTCTCTTTCGACGTAAGGACAGTTTCCTTTCGACGTAAGGATGACTCCCTTTCGACGTAAGGGAATCCTCTGCTCCGAACTTTGTCGAAACCTTTATCGAACTTTATCGTAACCACGTTCGAAAAAAAGTATTTTTCCGTACCGAAACTACTTAAGGCAACTTCTAAAAATTCCACGTTCTGAGAATTTTGTAGGATTATTTTTTAAACTTTTGCGTGCTTTGCGTTTTTTCTTGGAATCTTTCTATTTCTTTTTCAATTGCATAGCCCGCTATGCTCAATCAAAAGAAAGTAGAAATCTTCTCAAGAAAATTCCACAAATCACTTGCAAAGCAATTTTTAGAAGTTGCCTTATGTTTTTGCGGGACGGATGATTTTCGTAGTGTCAGTACGAATATGCCGTACTGACACTACGAAAGTTCTTTCCCTCACAAAATGCGAGGCTTTGGCTCTGAAAAACGTAGCACACTTCTCAGTAATGCTCTATAAAAGGTAAGATATAATTTGCCACAAAAACTAAATGCCATACAATATATACACTTATCTACCGTTAATAGCACACGCCAGCAAAGGTGGTAAGATACCACCAAAATAGGTGGTATTTAACATACGATATTATGAAAGATATAGATGAAATATACAAAAAATGGCTGTCGCTACTTCCACTTAGCGATAAAAAACAGGCTCAACTTGCCCGAAAATTTACGGTGGAATATAACTACAACTCCAACCATATAGAGGGCAATACGCTTACTTATGGCCAAACGGAGCTACTACTTCTTTTTGGCAAAGTGAGTGGTGAAGCCGATATGAAAGATTGCGAAGAGATGAAAGCCGGCAACGTTGGGCTAAAAATGATAACCGAGGAAGTAAAGGAAAAACACCCTCTTACCGAAACATTTATCCGTCAGCTTCATCATACTCTTTTGCGTGAAGATTATACTGTGTACACTACATTGCCGGGCGGTATACAATCGAGCTATGTGGTTCATGCGGGACGATACAAGACACGCCCCAACAGCGTTATTACCCGCTATGGCGAGCGTTTTGAATATGCTTCGCCCGAAGAAACACCGGCTTTGATGCACGATTTGGTACAATGGTACAATGATGCTGAAAGTAGTGGCAACTACACCGCTGTGGAATTGGCATCGCTGTTCCATTACAGATACATACGTATCCACCCTTTCGAAGACGGCAACGGACGCATTGCCCGCCTAATGGTAAATTACATACTTTCTAGACATGGATGGCCTATGATAGTGGTGCGTAGCCGCAACAAGCATTCTTATTTGGAAGCATTACACCAAGCGGACCTTATTGTGGGTCCCTCTCCTTCCGATGGTGCACAGGCTTCGCTAAGAGAAATACGACATTTTCATACATATTTCACCAATCTTGTAAAGACAGAGATACAGGCAGACATTGATTTTATAACCAAAGCCTCCGAAAATGTTTGGTGGTACGATGGTCAGATTGTAACTTTCAGAAGTGCCAATACCACAAAGATACTGATGGCATTGCAAGAAAAACCCGGCATTACCTATAACGAACTGACCAATATGATAGGTATCAATACTTCGGCCATACAAAAACAAATCGGCAATCTGCTGTCTAAAGGCTATATACAACGTAGGGATTCGGACAAGCAATGGCATGTGTTGATTACTCCAACGGTTTAAAGAATTAGAAAAATACACTTAATGTTTATATAGACAAAATTATAAAATGAAAATAGTTAGTTGGAATTGTAGAGGTGGTTTTCGTAAAAAAATAGAAGAGATAATTTTCTTGAATGCTGATATTTATATAATTCAAGAAAGTGAAAACCCAGATAATTATCCCAAATTAAAAAATAGAATAAAGACCTATTTTTATATTGGAGAAAATGATAAACATAAAGGTGTATTGATATTTACATTGAATGAAAATATAGCACTTAAACATGCAGGTTGGGAAGATTTTTATAGGAGGTTCTTTATCCCAGTAGTAGTAAACAATTATTAGTGTCCGCTAAAAGTTCGATTCTTGTTATATGAGAAGTTTATTTTGTCGGACAGCCGATGAGTTGGAGATACAAATAGCTATTTAGGGTTGATAATTCAAAAAAATAGCCGAAAAAGCGTAAATATCGTAA